>DAOLFO010000050.1:0-14019 GCA_035326305.1 Chitinophagaceae bacterium | reverse complement strand
AGCATGGTGTGGCGACGGCAACGGTATGTGCATTGAAAGGTATACAGTGTATTGTGTATATGGGGGAGAAAGATATAGAGAGGCAGGCGCCAAATGTGGCGCGGATGAAAATGCTGGGGGCCACAGTAGTGCCTGCTACCAGCGGCAGCAAGACATTAAAGGACGCCACCAATGAAGCCATCAGGGATTGGATCAATCACCCCGATGATACTCATTACATCATCGGCAGTGTGGTGGGGCCGCATCCTTACCCGGATATGGTGGCCCGTTTTCAGTCGGTAATAAGTGAGGAAATAAAATGGCAACTGAAAGAGCATACCGGCAAAGAGTTGCCGGACACAGTGATCGCCTGCGTGGGCGGGGGCAGTAATGCTGCCGGCGCTTTCTATCACTTCTTAGATAAGGAGCAGGTAAAGCTGGTGGCGGTAGAGGCGGCCGGGCATGGCGTATCCAGTGGCCTGAGCGCTGCTACTACACAATTAGGCACACCCGGCATATTGCACGGCAGCAAAAGTATTGTGATGCAAACGGAAGACGGGCAGGTGGTGGAGCCGCACAGCATTTCTGCGGGGCTTGATTATCCCGGCATCGGGCCAATGCATGCGCATTTGTTTGAAAGCGGGAGAGGCACTTTTTTAAGCGCTACGGATGAAGACGCAGTAAAAGCTGCTTTCAACCTGGCAGAAAAAGAAGGTATCATCCCGGCACTGGAAAGCGCACATGCGCTGGCGGCGCTTGGCCAGCTATCGTTTAGCGGTAAAGAAAACGTGGTGATATGCCTGAGCGGCCGCGGAGATAAAGACCTGGCTACTTATATGAAGTATATCAACTGATGTTATGCGCTACTTTTTTATCTGTATTGCTTTATTCCTCTTTGCATCCTGCGACAGGAAGCCTTATGTTTCTCATAAGGTAAAGCTGGATATGCTGGAAAGGGATTGCAATCAGCAAAGCAGCAGTTTTCGCATTACGGCCAATATTGCCGGCGAGCGGTATGAATTTGAGAAATGCCTTCCGGCGGATTTTGAGAAAGCCGGGATAACTTCTTTCCGGCAGGGAGATACCGTGGTAGTGAGGATGGCTAATGGTAATGCCGCAGGACAGGATCTCTTCCGGGTAACGCTGGATATAGACAGCTATCCGGCTTATCGTTTTTTAACTATTGATAACGACACGTATGAAATCGGGCTTTCCCGTCCGTAACTATTGATGCTATGAGCAGGATAAAAAAATTATTTGAGCAAAAGAAAGAGCAGGTGCTGAATGTGTATTGCACAGCAGGATTTCCGCAACTGGAAAGTACGCTGCCGGTAATACAGGCATTAGAAGAGAGCGGCGCAGATTTGGTAGAGCTGGGTATGCCTTACAGCGATCCGCTGGCAGATGGCCCGGTGATACAGCAGAGCAGCATGCAGGCCCTGCAAAACGGCATGACGATAGCAAAACTGTTTGACCAGCTAAAAGATTTTCGTAAAACGGTATCACTGCCTGTAGTGCTTATGGGCTATATGAACCCGGTCTTGCAATATGGGTTTGAACGGTTTTGCAGGGATGCTGCCGGAGCAGGGGTGGATGGCCTCATATTACCCGATCTTCCGCCATATGAGTTTGAAAAAGTATATGCTCCTGTCATCCGGCAGCACGGCCTTGATTTTATTTTTTTAGTCACCCCGGAAACAAGCGATGAAAGGATACTCCGGCTTGACCAGTTGAGCAGCGGATTCCTGTATGCTGTATCATCCTCTTCCACCACCGGCAGCGATAAAGAAATGGGTTCTGTAAAATCATACCTGCAACGGCTGCGCAGCCTGTCATTGAAAAACCCGGTGCTTGTCGGGTTTGGGATAAAAGACAGGAGCAGTTTCCGGGAAGCCTGCTCCCTGGCAAACGGGGCCATTATCGGCAGCGCTTTTGTAAAAGCACTCAACGGGACAACAGATATAGCGGCAACTGTTAAAAAATTTGTGGCCGGTATCCGTTAACAGCGCATTGCAAAACGATGCTATCTTTGTGGCGCAGTTATGCTGCAAAAATTCATGTACAGTATGAAGAACAGTATGAAAATAAAGCTAATCCTTCTTCCTGTTTTAGCCGGGCTTGCCCTCTCTGCTAATGCACAAAAGAAAATGAAAATAGCCGGTAAGGTAACCGGCCTGCCCGATAGCAGCCTTGTTGTGCTGACAGATGTCAATAATCCGGCAGATACCATTGCACAGGCACGGATGAAAGGGGGCAGTTTTTTATTGCAGTCAGTTCTGCCGGAGCCTAAACTCTTAAACCTTCAGTTTTCACCGGGTAAAAATGTGATCAGTTTTTTTGATAATTCTTCCATGCGGCTGACGGGGGATGCAACTGATATAAAAACAATTAAAGTAAAAGGCGCTGCTGTTTACCAGGATTTCCGCTCTTTTCAAAAAACATTTGATCCCCTGTTTGAAAAGCTCATGAATAAAAACCAGGAGCTGCGCATGACCGGAAATGACAGCCTGCGCGGGGAGCTGAACCGTATTATTGATACTCTGTTTCAAAGAGTGGATGTATTTGTAAGCAGGAATAAAAAGTCGCCCGTCAGCGCTTTCCTGCTGACGGCTACGCTGCAGCTAAAGGATGATCCGCTGGCGCTGGAAAAGAGGATGAACATGCTGAAGCCTGCCGCAAAGAAAAATCTTTATGGCAAATACCTGGAAGAAATGCTGGCTGTGGCAAAAGTAACGGCTATCGGCTCCGTCGCTGCCGACTTCACACAGGCGGATACATCCGGTGTGCCGGTATCACTTTCTTCTTTCCGTGGCCAGTATGTACTATTGGATTTCTGGGCAAGCTGGTGTGGCCCCTGCCGGTATGAAAATCCAAACGTAGTAGCCAGCTATGAAAAATTTAAAGGTAAAAACTTTACCGTACTGGGCGTATCGCTGGACAGGCCGGGGCAGCGTAATAAATGGCTGGAAGCTATTTATGAGGATAAGTTAACCTGGACGCACGTCAGCGACCTGCAATACTTCAATAATGCCGTAGCGGTGCAATACCGTATTGAAAGCATACCGCAAAACCTGCTCATTGGTCCTGATGGTAAGATACTGGCTAAGAACTTGCGGGGGCCGGGTCTGGAGCAAAAATTATGTGAGATACTGGGATGTAACTAGACTTTGAAAGATGTTATTCCAATCCCAGGAGTATTTTTATTTTTTGCCAGTTACTAAGCCTTTTTTCCTGAAACTGGTTTGCTATAGTTTCTGAATCTTTTCTTACATAATCTATTAAAAGATTTGCCTGTTCTTTCAATCCTTTGAAAATGGTGTTGATATCGGTGGCGAATCTTTTATCATCTTCATCATCAAATATTTTTTTTGTAAGCAGTTCATCCAGGCTTTTAATATTTGATGTAAGCATGTCAGCCTGTTCTTTCATGATGATCTCTACCTGTGCACTGTCATATACTTCATGCTGGTAACCATCACCGACGCTTCCGATCACCAGATAAGTGTTGTAAATGAGTGTGGCAGAAAGGCTTCCCGTGAGCTCGAGCAGCCTGCTTTTTTTATCCTCGCATGATTGCGCCTGAATAGTAGTTGCAGCCAGCATCATGCAAATAATAAGTACGGAAATTTTTCTCATGAATATTATTTTCTACAAAATACAAAAGCATTTGAAATCCCAAAATAAAAGCGCCGTACACACGGCGTTTTTATTTTTTTAAATTGAACTTAATTGACATCTTTACCTTCTTTCAGCTTTGCAATCATTCCCTCCACGCTGGTTTTGTTGAGGGCATCCGGTGCCAATGGCAGCGCTTTGGTGGCATATTTCAGGGCATTTTTATAATCACCGTTTGCGGAATGTCCCCTTGTCAGGCCTACAAGCGTGGTAAACTGATCGGGATATTTTTGATAATTAGCTTTAAATGCTTCTAATGCCTCCTTGTTCTTTCCGGCCTGCAGCAACTGGCGGGCATAGCCATGCAGTTCATTCATACCTGCCAGGGGCAGTGCCTGTTTTATTAGCGCTGCTGCTTCTGCAGTTCTGTTCATCTTTTCCAGCAGGCGGGATTTGGTTACCCAGGGAGTAAATATATTGGCGCCGCCAAAGGTGGTGCTGGTGGCGGTATCGGCCCATACCAAAGCCTGCTCCAGGTTTACATTTCGCTGCAGGCACCAGTTAGCAGCCTGGTTCCAGCTTTCCCATATAAACCCTTTTTCTGTGCGCAGCTCATTGCGGAATGACTGAAGCTGTGCGGTGATATAGTCCACTTCCACTTTAAAGGGAAGCATCAGTTTTTCCCATTGCAATGCTATGGTGGCAGCATTTTCTGACTGGTTCATAAACTCATACCTCAGCCATTCCACGCTGGCAGGCAGCGCTACCGGCTTTACCGTTACCCGTAGTGCATCTTCTTTTTCATCATAATAATAGCTGCCCCATGAAGTGTGGTTTTTTGAAAAAATAAGTGTGCTGGCTTCGGGAGAGTAAGCCACGAAGAAGCCATAACTGCCGGCAGGCAGTGCTTTTCCTTCAATCTTTACATCGGTCGAAAATTCGATAACCGTATTTTCATTGGCGCCGGCCCGCCATGGCGCCGCAGTGCTGCTGCCAAAGCCCTGGTTGATAAAGCCGGGATGCACCTCCTCTCCCCATATTTTCCCTTCCCGGCCTTTCACACCCGGGCGGTCATAGCTGATGGTTACTTTAGTCAGGCCGATCTGTTCGCTGATGCTGGCTTTTTTATTGCCACCGCTGGGCAATACGGTAAGCGGGATTTGTGCAAGGCACGAAAGGTAAAGCAGGCTGCCGGTAGCAGCTACGAAATATTTTTTCATAAACATTTAGTTTTAAATGACAATAACTAAGCTAAATCAAAAAGCAGTGGGGCTACCCGCAATTTGACCAGCGTGCATGCGGACGGATGGAACGTACTGGTAAATGATGTAAGGCAGGGGGATCAAAAGCCAAGCACATCCTGCATCCGGAAAACACCTTTTTTATCATGTATATATGCTGCTGCCAGCACGGCTCCGGCAGCAAAGCCCTGGCGGCTGTGTGCGGTGTGAATGATCTCAATGTCGTCAATAGCGGAATGGTAGCGGATGCTATGTGTGCCCGGTGTCGGGTCTGTACGCTTGCTGATGATGGATAACTGTTCTTTACCGGCAGCAACACTGTTTACCCAGTTTTTCTTTATCGGGCTGGCCGCCAGTATTTGCTCTGCCAGTGTAATAGCAGTGCCGCTGGGCGCATCTTTTTTCTGGGTATGATGTATTTCTTCCATAGTTACATCATAGCCTGCATGGGGCGCCATCAGTGCTGCCAGCTTTTTGTTTAATTCAAAAAAAATATTGACACCAATGCTGAAGTTGCTGGCATAGAGAAAAGAGCCGCCCTGCTGCTGCACCAGCGCATTTATTTCTGGTAAATGTTCTGTCCAGCCGGTGGAACCGCACACTACGGGCTTGCCCCAATTGATAAGCTGTCTTACATTTTCATAAGCGCTTTGCGGCCCGGTAAATTCGATAGCCACATCGGTGCCGGCCAGTTTTTCCCGGGTAAAATCCTGCAGGTTTTCATCATTTATTTTTAATGAAATGGTATGTCCTTGCTGCAGGGCGATTTCTTCTATGGCCTTTCCCATTTTTCCATAACCGATAAGCGCTATTTGCATAATGAATAAGTTTTAAAGCGGACTGCAATTTGTAATATTCCTGTGTGATGAGCAAAGAATTAACGGCAGAATATATTAAAACCTGCCGGGCAGCAGGGCGGCGGGTTTTGTTTTGCCAATATGGAGCACCAGGCTGAGGCCATTGGTGCCTGCCATCTCACTGCGGCCTGCTTTTATTTTCAGGCTGAGGTCAGGGCTTACATCAAAATTTTTCAGGTGGGCATCTACAGTGGCATCCACCACATTCAACCCCCAGAATATGACAAAAAAGATAACCGAATAATCAATGTATTGCCGGAACCTGTCCCGCTGATGCCGGATTGATTCCATAGGCGCTATTTTATAGATTTGTTCAAGAGCATTAAAAGCAGTTGTATCATCTGCTGTAGCTGTAGGCTGGCTATAATTGTGGCGAATGCGGTAAGCGTCTCTTGATTCTTTATATGTTTTAATATTGTCTGCAAAAATATATCCCGTAATACCAAGGGCGCTGTATACAATAGGCACTTTCCAGTATTTCTTATTGTATACCTGTCCCCAGCCGGGAAGTATGGCTGAGCGTATGGTTGCTTTTCGCGGATTGAAGGGCTCCGCCTGCTTTTTTTGCGAAGGCACTATTGTGTCGGCAGTTATCCTTACTTCGCCGCTGTCCGGCACAGGGTGCTGGGCTGATGCTATAAATCCCTGCAGCAGGCAGGTAAAGATCAGGAGCGCTGAAATGAATGAATGGCCGGTGCTTCTTTTCATGATGGGTATCCCTTGCGTTATCCTATTTTCACTTCCATCAGCGACAGCAGCTTGGTCAGCTCATCAGGTGAATAATAGTCAATCAGTATCTGCCCGCTGCCGCTGCGGCTGTGCTTCAGCTTTACACGGGTACTGAAATGAGAGGCTAAGGTATCTTCTATTTTCTGGTAAGCAGCAGGCAGGCCGGCTTTTGAAGTTTTTTTAACAGCGCCTGTTTCTTTGTACAGGTTGCGTACCAGTGCCTCTGTTTGCCGTACAGAGAGGTCTTTGTTTTTTATTTCCTTATAAATAAACAGTTGCCTGTCTATCGTATCTACATTGATCAGGGCACGGGCATGCCCCATGCTCAGCGAGCCATTCCGTACGGCCATCTGGATATCCGGCGGCAGCTTCAGCAGGCGGATAAAGTTGGCCACTGTGCTCCTGTCTTTTCCCATACGCTCAGCCACCTGCTCCTGGGTATAGTCCAGTTCTTCCATCATCCGTTTATAGCTCAGTGCTACTTCCATAGCGTTCAGGTCTTCCCGCTGCAGGTTTTCCAGCAGGGCTAGTTCCAGCAATTCTGCATCATTGGCCTGCCGTATATATGCGGGGATTGCTTTCAGCCCGGCAATGCGGGATGCACGCCAGCGGCGCTCCCCGGAGATCAGCCTGTATTTTCCGTTTGCCAGTTTGGTAACGGTTACCGGCTGAATGATATCATGTGTTTTGATAGAAGATGCCAGCTCATTCAATGCCTGCTCATCAAAATCACGCCGGGGTTGCTTGGGATTGGCTTCAATATCATCAACCGCTATTTTAGTAACACCAGTAGCTGTTTCCACTACAGCCTGCTTCAGTGCCCCGCTCCCGGTTTTCAGGTCGCTGTCTATGCTTTGCAGCAGGGAGCGTATTCCTTTTCCCAGCGCTTCTTTATTGCTATTTTTCGGATTGGTCATTTAATGTTTAAGGTTTAGGGTATAAGGTCTGAGGTTTAAAGTTTAAGGTTGTCTACTTTAAACTTTAAACCTCAAACTTCAAACTCAGGTAACTATAATTCCATTATTCTTTCTTCCTGCTTTATCTTGGTCAGGTTGTTTTTTTGCAGTATTTCTTTGGCCAGGTTCAGGTAGTTTACAGAGCCTTTGCTGTTGGCATCATAAAGTATTACCGGCTTGCCCACGCTGGGGGCTTCTGACAGCCTGGCGTTGCGGTGTATGATGGTGCTGAATACCATTTCTTCAAAATGTCTTCTTACTTCGCTTACCACCTGGTTGCACAGGCGGAGCCGCCCGTCGTACATCGTCATCAGGATGCCTTCTATCACCAGTTCGGTATTCAGGCGGCTCTGAACGATTTTAATAGTGTTCAGCAGCTTGCCCAACCCTTCGAGGGCAAAAAATTCACATTGCACCGGCACTACTACTGAGTCGGCCGCCGTCAGCGCATTTACAGTGATAAGGCCCAGGGAAGGAGAGCAGTCTATAATGATAAAATCGTACTCATTCCGTACCGCATCCAGGATGTTTTTCAGCACCATTTCCCGGTTAGGGTAATTGATCATTTCAATTTCGGCGCCTACCAGGTCAATATGTGAGGGGATGAGATCAAGATAAGGGATTTCTGTTTTTAATATTACATCTTTGGCCCTGGCCTGGTTGACCATACAGTCGTACAGGCTTTGGGTCACATTATGGAGATCAAAGCCCACACCGGTCGTGCTGTTGGCCTGCGGGTCGCCATCCACCAGCAGGGTTTTGTACTCCAGCACGGCAAAACTGGCTGCCAGGTTAATGGCAGTGGTGGTTTTACCCACACCTCCTTTTTGATTAGCCACACCAATAATTCTTGCCATACTTTATCGTTTTCCTCCCTGTTTATGTTAGTGGGTAAATTTCCGTTCTGCTGTCAAGACGGCAAAATTTAGTTTTGCCCAAAAAAGCGAAATGCCGGGCAAAAATAAGCCTTCGCAAAAAAAGAACGGCTTGTTTTAACTTTGAGGGCTTAATATGAGAAATTCTCCCTTTTGGTGGATACTGGTGGCACTGATGATACTGCTTGATTTCTATGTATTTCAGGCCGTAAAAGTAGTGACAGCACCGGCCACTCCCCGTTTTCGCAGTATCGTTTATTACAGCTACTGGATTGTTTCCGGGCTCTCCCTGGTTACGCTTTTCCTGCTGCCCTACCTGGCACCCGGGCCCGGCAGCCGTATGGGCCGTAGCGTGGTTTTTGCCATTATTATCGGGTTGTTTTTTTCCAAGCTGATCATTGCGCTCTTTTTACTCATTGATGATGTGCGCAGGGCTATCCAGTGGCTGGCCGGCAAGTTCTTTTTTACCAATACAGAAGGAGCCGAAATGCAGGATGGCGAAAAAATATCCCGCTCCGCTTTCCTGAGCTGGGCCGGTATGCTGGCGGGGGGCGGTCTTTTTAGTACGCTTATCTACGGATTTGGCAACAAATACCGCTACCAGGTGAAAAAAGTAGCGATGCAGTTTCCCAATCTCCCGGAAGCTTTCAGGGGTTTAAAGATTGCACAGTTGTCTGATATTCATTCCGGCAGCTTTACGGACAGGGCAGCCGTGGCAAAGGGAGTGGAAAAGCTGATGGAGCAGAAGCCCGACCTGATACTCTTTACCGGCGACCTGGTAAATAATACAGCCGATGAGATGGAGCCCTATATCGAAGTGTTCAGCAGCCTGCGGGCACCGCTTGGGGTATATTCCATTTTGGGCAATCATGATTACGGAGATTATGTAAGCTGGGAAAGTGATGCGCATAAAACGGCTAACCTGCAGCGGCTGAAAGAGGTACACCAGGCTATGGGCTGGCGGCTGCTGATGAATGAGCATGTGCCCCTGGAGAAAGACGGTCAGGCCATTGCCCTGCTGGGTGTGGAGAACTGGAGTGCCAAAGCCCGCTTTCCCAAGCATGGTGACCTGGCAAAAGCACATGCGGGGACAGGTGCTTATCCTTTTAAAATCCTGATGAGCCACGACCCTTCGCACTGGGATGCGCAGGTAAAGCCGGAATACCCGGATATTGACCTGATGCTTTCGGGTCATACACATGGCATGCAGTTTGGCATAGAGATTCCCGGATTTCGCTGGAGCCCGGTGAAATATATTTATAAGCAATGGGCCGGATTGTATGAAGAGACCGCTCAAAAATTATATGTAAACCGGGGCTATGGTTTTATCGGCTATCCCGGCAGGGTGGGCATCCTGCCGGAAATCACCCTGATTGAATTAAATACCTGAGCTGCTTAAACGGCTGTGGAAAACATTAGTCGAAGCCCGGATGAAAAGGATGAGGCCAGTCAATGTGCCGCTGTTAAAACCATACCTGCTATGCTAAGAGGCTTTCTTATCACAACATTGTTCATTTCAGTCCAGCTAATGGCAAAGGGGCAGGTTCCGCAGCGGGACACTATTCCCGCAGCAGCGGATACGGCGGATGATTTACCCGACCTGCTGCTGGATGATGAACTGATGAGCGACCTTGAAAGCTTCCTTGATTCGCTGCTGGCGCCGCGCAGCTTCTTCAGCGTTAACCTTTCGGCTATAAAAGGATATTTTAATTACAAAACAGACCGCCCTTTGCAGGTAGATACCCGTTCCAGGTTTATCTATTCACCTTCCGCAGGCTATTTTCATAAGTCAGGGCCCGGCATATCGGCCACTGCTTTTATCATCAGCGAAGGGCGGGGACTAAATCTGTACCAGTACTCCTTTACACCATCTTTTGATTACCTGCGTAATATGGATTTTGCGGCTGGTATATCATATACCCGTTTTTTCAGCAGCGACTCATTGCCTTTTTATGTTTCTCCTTTAAAGAATGAGGCAAATGCTTACCTCACCATTCGCAAGTGGTGGGTGCAGCCTTCCCTCTCCTTATCATATGGCTGGGGACAGCGGGCAGATGTGGAAGATAAGCTGGAGTTTATTGAATCACTGTGGCTGCGCCGCCGCCTGCTCAACCTGCTGAATGACATGCCGGAGTCGGTATATGATTTTTCTGTTACAGCATCGCTGCTGCATCATTTTTATAAAATGGATATTTTTTCTTCAAAAGATTTTATCCGCTTTACACCACAAGTCATTTTTAATGCAGGTACCCAGCAATTCGGGTTCAACCAGCAAAACAATTATTTTTTCACCCGTTACAGCCGGCTGACAAGGACTAACCTGCTTAATACTGCACGGGGCATGAGCCTGTCGGCAGATGATCGCTTCCAGGCATTGTCGCTGGGATTGAATACGGCACTGGAGTACGGTACCGGCAAATTTTTTATCCGGCCGGGCCTGCTGCTGGATTATTATTTTCCTGCTAAGGAAAATAACTTTACTGCCCTGTTTTCTGTGAATGCCGGCCTGATGTTTTGAGCTGCGCCGGAAAATCAGCTAAGCCCGGTTAAGCCTTTCGTTTCCTCATTAGGGCTGTTTTAGCCTTATCATGCCTTGGTTGTAATTGTCTTTAAATCAGATCGTTACATATATTTAAGTAATTTAGTCATCAAACTGACTAAATTTTAAGTAATTTAGTCATCAAACTGACTAAATTATTATGAAAATAATCAATAGGAGATTAGAGCAGTTGATTAAGAGCTACCTGGGAAAAAACAAGGTTATCCTGATTATGGGGACACGCAGGGTGGGTAAAACCATACTTACTGAAACGATAAAAAAGGCATACCAGGGAGAGGTAGTGGTGCTCAATGCAGAGGACTTTGATGTCCAGGAGTTGCTAAAAAACAGGTCTGTAGCCAACTATAAGCGGATAATCGGGAAAGCGGCCCTGCTTATCATTGATGAAGCCCAGGTATTGCCTGAAACAGGCCAGGTACTGAAATTAATGATAGATCATAACCCGGAGCTTACCATACTGGCTACGGGCTCTTCTTCTTTTGACCTGGCAAATAAAACCGGCGATCCGCTGACAGGCAGGCAGGTATTACTTCATTTGTACCCTTTGTCTCAGGCGGAGATCGGTGTCCGGGAAAACAGCCTGGAAACACTGCAAAACCTGGAAGACCGCCTGATTTTCGGCAGCTACCCGGAGTTGTTTCAGCTTTCCACCTTCCAGGAAAAATCTACTTACCTGCTCCAACTGGTACAGTCCTATTTATTAAAAGATATACTGGCTTATGAAGGCATACGGCAGTCGGATAAAATCGTAAAGCTTCTCCGGTTAATTGCTTTTCAATGCGGCGCTGAAGTGTCCTATACCGAACTGGCCGGGCAACTGGGCATCAGCAAAAATACCGTTGAGCGCTACCTTGACCTGCTGTCCAAAGTTTTTATTGTGTATAAGGTAGGCGCTTACAGCACCAACCTGCGTAAAGAAGTTTCTAAATCATCCAAATGGTTTTTTTATGATAACGGGATCAGAAATGCGATCATTAATGATTTCAGGTTGCTGGCCCTGCGGAAAGATATTGGCCAGCTATGGGAGAATTACCTGGTTGCAGAGCGGATAAAAAGGAATGCGTATGACGGAAGAAACGTTCAGTATTTCTTTTGGAGAAATTATAACCAGCAGGAGGTTGACCTGGTGGAAATGGAAAACGGGCAGCTAAAAGCATGGGAGTTTAAATATTCTCCGGCAAAAAGAATAAAGGTGCCTGCTGCATTTGCGTCTGCTTACCCGGGTGTTAGCTTCCAAACCATTTCAAAAGATAATTACCTTGATTGGATTACTTCAGCATAGTGTACAGAAAACTGCGGCGCCTCTCCATAATAATAGCGCAGCACGTTAACATACCGGATGGCACTTTAACATTTCCTGTTACAAATTTTTTTCCTGCTGCATAGGGGTACCACCTTCCTGTATTGTCACCATTACCGGCAGAGCCGTTTTTTTAGATAACATTCACACCATAGCAGCAATATCCTGTGAGGAGTGCAGTTATTACAACGGTCTTACCACATTATCTGGCAACCATTGGGAACAAGCTGTATTTTAAATTTATTTTTTTTAAAAACTAAAATGTATGAAGACTAAACTGGGTGTATTCTTACTGGCCGCTATCCTTGTTTCGCAGGCTGCAGTGGCTCAATTTAATTTTGGAGTGAAAGCCGGTGCCAACGTTACCAAGCTGGACGGCCATACCTTTAAAGACAAATTTGAATATGGCTATCATGCCGGGGGCTTTATCCAGGTAGGCATTGGCCACAAATTTTCCATTCAGCCCGAAGTACTGTTTAGCCAGTACTCCACTACGGTAGACAGCAACTATCATCACATTTATGAAAATGTATTTAATTCAGATCAGAGCAAAGTGAAGCTGAATTACCTGTCCATCCCGCTGTTGCTCAACTATAAGCTGCTGGGCAATTTTCTCACCCTGCAGGCAGGGCCGCAGTTCAGCATCCTGATGGATCAGGATAAAAATTTCCTGCAAAACGGGGGCAAGGCATTTTCTGACGGCGATTTTTCAATGGTGGGTGGCGTACAGTTGAAAATCAGCGCCATACGCATTTCCGGCCGTTATATCATTGGCCTGCGCAATATCAATGATATAGATAACCAGGATAAATGGAAAAACCAGGGGTTCCAGGTTTCGCTTGGGTTAGGGATCTGACAAGAAGCACGCTTGGTTAGTCAATACAGGCCCCGGAAAACCGGGGCCTTTTCATTTTTTATAGCGAAATGGCATTTTTACGGTGGCGGCATGAAACTTGACAACCATACTTTCCCGTTGTATTTTTACGCCCCGCCATGAGCGGGTGACAGAATGTCTAAAGATTGAAAAAGTTATGAGGATAGATAAAATATTGTTCAGACCGGAAGATGAGATGGATTTTTTGCCAATTATTCCCCTTAATGAATCTGACCAGGACGACACGAATGCAGTTGATATACCCGATGAAATCCCTGTTTTACCGCTGCGCAATACCGTACTTTTTCCCGGGGTGGTGCTGCCCATCACCGTAGGCCGGGATAAGAGCATTAAGGCCGTAAATGAAGCGTACCAGTCTGATAAGCTGATAGGAGTGGTGGCGCAAAAAGACAGCGCGGTGGAAGACCCCGCTGTAAAAGACCTGGAGCAGACGGGTACCGTAGCCCGTATCGTAAAGCAGATAAAAATGCCGGATGGGGGCACTACTATTATCATCCAGGGCAAAACAAGGATCAGCCTGGAAGCATTTACTGCTGAAGAGCCCTATTTCAAGGCAAAAATTAAAAAGCTGGAAGAGGAGGAGTCACCAAAGGATGCCGACTTTGAAGCCTATGTGGCCAATATCAAAGATCTTGCTACAGAGATTATCCAGCTTTCGCCCAACATTCCCACCGAAGCATCTATTATTTTAAAAAATATTGAAAACCCTTCTTTTCTCATTCATTTTGTATCCAGCAACCTGAATACGGATATCAGGGAAAAACAACGCCTGCTGGAGATAAACAGCATTCGTGAGAGGGCCGATATATTAATGCAGTTGCTGCAAAAAGAATTGCAGTTTGCTGAGCTGAAAAATAAAGTGACCACAAAAACCCGTACGGAGCTGGACAAGCAGCAGCGGGAATATTTTCTGCAGCAGCAACTGAAAAGCATTAAAGAAGAGCTGGGCGGGGACAGTAATGTGCAGGAGCTGAAAGAAATGCAGAAAAAGGCAGAGGCAAAAAAGTGGCCG
>DAOLFO010000388.1:0-2792 GCA_035326305.1 Chitinophagaceae bacterium | reverse complement strand
CAAGTATGCTTTTATATTTTATTTCAATGGAGAGCAAAAGCCTTTGGAAAATAGCGGGGCATGGGAGCATTCTTATTCTTCTTTTTATGCCATGCCCGAAGCCCCGCAGGAGCAGGCTATCGGCCAGTGGGTGGATATAGCAGCACATGAATTTTTTCATATCGTTACGCCGCTCAACATTAGCTCAAAGGAAGTCAGGGAATTTAACTTTAATGAAACTGTTTTATCCAGGCATCTCTGGCTGTATGAAGGCAGTACGGAGTATGATGCGCACCACATGCAGGTATGGGCGGGATTGAATAGCCCTGAGGAGTTTTTGGAAAAGATGGCGCAGAAAATAATGTATTCCCGCGGGTATTTGAAAGATGACCTTTCTTTTACCGACCTGAGCCTGCAAAGCGCCGGTAAATGGAAAGATGAATATATGAACGTGTACATGAAAGGCGCCCTGATTTCCGCCTGTATAGACCTGAAGCTGCTGGAGCAGTCGGATGGGCAGTACAGCTTAAGAAACCTGAAGCATGACCTGGGTGTGAAATTTGGAAAAGAAAACTACTTTAAAGATGAAGAACTGTTTGATATCATTGGCCAGCTTACCTGGCCTGTGGTAAAAGATTTCCTGGTGAAATATGTGCAGGGCGGCACGCCGATACCCTACCAGGAATATTTTGGACTGGCCGGGGTGGATTATATCCCGGAAGAAAAGCAGGCGCGGATTACTTTTGGCGATATCAGCGTGCAGCCGGGGCAGGGCGGCAGGCTAATCGTAAATACGCAGCGTATGAATGATTTTGGTAAAGCGCTTGGGTATAAAGACGGGGATGAACTGGTGTCGCTAAACGGTGAGCCAATTACTATGGGTAACGCCAATGAACTAATCGGAAAATTCTATGAGCAGACAAGGGAAGGAGACGTGGTAAAAGTAGGCGTGAACAGGAAAGGAGAGGACGGCAATGTATCGCTGATTACCTTATCAGCCCCGGCGAAAAAAGTGGAGACCACCATCAGGCACCAGTTGAAAATTAACCCCAATCCCACACCTGCCCAATTGAAAATACGGCAGGCATGGTGGGGGCAGTGTAATGCAGGGAAATAATTTTTTAATAAAAGAAAGAAGAGGGTACCCTGCCGGTGTACCCTCTTTTGATTGCAACTTATCCTGCCAGTGGCAGGTACGGTTAGCTTTTTTAATTAAATACACCGGCCTCTGCTAAAGCGGCAAATTTTTCTCCATCATGCGACGACTTCATTACGATTTTGAAGTACCTGAAGTTTCGCGGAGCGGGCAGTGTGATGCTTTGCTGACCGCCGTAATCGGATAACTGGTGATTGCCTGCGCTTTCCCAGCTTACATTATCGGTACTGGTAAATAATTCAATGTCTTTTACACGCCGTGCTCCTGAACGTTGTTCAAAAACAAATCCTTTTGCAGCAAGCTGCTGCTGCATATCCACCACCAGGTGATGCGGGTAGGCTGCTGCAGAGGAGCTCCAGCGGGAATGCCAGTAAGTAGCCGGGTCTGCATCAAGGATGTTTTTGGCCTGCCCGTTTTCTGCATCTGTTTCCTGCGAACTGTATTCAATCACCTGCCAGCCGGTTCTGTCATACTGGTCTTTACCGGCAAAATCAATGACAGGGATATCTGATTCAAACTTGTAGCCATAATAAGTCCATGTCAGGCTGCCATTAGTATGCGGAAAGATAATGGCCAGTTCATATTCCAGGTCTCCTTTTTCCCTGAACTCATCCACAGGCATGCTGATATAAAAACTATCTGTTGCAATAGCTTTACTCACAAAACTCATAGCACGGTATCCTCCTGCATCATTCATAGGGCGGTGCCAGAAAATAATATCCTGTACAGGCACATCGCTCCCGTACCTGCCGGAGATGATGATATGCCCGTTTTCGTATTTCGCATGTATTTTTTTGATAGTTGCATTGACCGTTCCATAAAACGTTTTATCCTCCTGTGCAAATAATTGCCCGTTATTAAGGATAGCGCAACCTGATTTGGTAAGAAATGTGGGTGTCATGCCGTAGGTCAGGTTTCCGCCTCCCATCAGGGAAGTACCAAGCACCGGGTTATTTTTTTCCGAAACGGTTTCACCGCAGTGAGGCAGGTTCAGCCCGTGTCCCAGTTCATGCAGCATGCCACCGATCCATTTGGAGGCTTCGCTGCCGGTAACGCCGGGCTTACCTAAATTATTTACATCAAGGCCGGGGAAGTCTAATGCATAGCACCATTTGCCTACGCCATAGTACGGTACTCCTGAATTTTGTACGGCAGCAGGATCTGTTACATTTACAGCAGAAAGGATAAGGAAGTGATCGCTTTTTTTCTCTGCCGGGTTGGCAGCAAAGTATTCATTTATTTCCGGCGATATGGCTGCATGGCCTCCTTCGTATGGATAACCGCTTTGCGGCTTTTTCCCGCGGATGAGTATAATTTTTATTCTCTTTTTTGCAGCATCTTTCAGCAGGCCAAATGTTTTTTCACCATATCCCCAATAATTCATCCATTTTTTAAAAAACTCCTGGCCATTAAGTAATATTTCGCTAATCCGTTTTTCATAGCCGGGATTGGGCTGCCTGTCTGAAGGAACAAAATAGATAACATTGAGGTTGTATTTGTGGCCGGATGTGTAATTATAAGTATCATCGGGAGGCGGGGGCGGGTTGCTGCTGCCCGGGTCTTTTTTACAGGAATAAAAAATGAATAACCCGGAAATAAGCAGGGCGATTGTTAGAATATTTTTTTTCATAAGTGGTAATATGCTTTTTAAAAGAGC
>DAOLFO010000387.1:0-2795 GCA_035326305.1 Chitinophagaceae bacterium | reverse complement strand
GTTTGGATTGAATACCCACCCGGAACTGAGGATTGATATTTTTAATGATTTCCTGAAAAACAGTGAAAGCAATACCGTGCTGCACCTGCCGCTGGAAAAATCGCTGAACCAGGATTTTGCTGTCAACCTCGGGCTCACTTTTGACCTGACCCGTTTTTCTCCGAAAGGGAAAGATGCCATCAATAATACCATGTGGTACCTGTCGCCATCGGTATTGTACAAAAGCCCTTCTTTCCGGCTTACAGCGGGTATCCGTCCTTCCTGGGACAACGGGGAGTTTAAAATGTTTCCCAACATCATGGCAGAAGTGGGCACATCAGACCAGCGGTTTACACTGCAGGCAGGATGGACAGGATATGTGCGCAAGACCACTTACCAGTATCTTGCTTCGCAAAACCAGTGGCTGTGGGCTCCCGCAGAGTTGAAGAACACCTGGATAGAAGAGCGGTATGCCGGCTTCAAAGGTGCGGTGGGTGATCATTTTACCTACAGTGCCAAAGTAGGGTTTAACCGGCTCAATAACCAGCCATTATTTATCAATGATACCAGCGCTGCCGGTGACGGCAAATCATTCCAGGTGGTATATGCTGACCGCATTAATGTGCTGAACCTGGGCGGAGAATTAGGTTATACGGTAGAGGAAAAATTTTCACTCATCACCAGCCTGTACATGCACCAGTTTACCGGCATTAAAGGCCAGGAATATGCCTGGGGCCTGTTGCCGCTTGAGCTGAATGCCGCTTTACGGGTGCAGGTGCTGAAGGATCTCTGGATAAAGGGTGACCTGTTTGGCTGGAGCGGGCCAAAGTATATGCGCAAGGATGGCAGCGATAATAATGTGAAAGGCGCTTTTGATCTGAATGGTGGGCTGGAGTTCCGTGTGCGGAAAAATATCAGCCTCTGGGCGCAGTTCAATAATATTTTCAACAAGGAATACCAGCGCTGGAACCAGTACCCCGTATACGGATTTAACCTGGTGGGAGGCATTATCTTTACCTTTGACCAGAAAAATAAATAAGCAGCATGTACGATAAACTGTATCAGTATCTTTCCGCCAGCAAGCGGCTTGACCTGCCGGGCATTGGCACACTGGTGCTGCAGCGTATACCTGCTTCATTTGACTATAGCAACAGGGTAGTGCTGCCCCCGGCGTACAACCTGGTGCTGCAGCATGGCAATACTGCTGTGCCTCCTTCTTTTATCTCCTGGCTCAGCCATATACAGCATACTACTGAGGCGGAAGCTATAGCGCATTTCGAAAGCTTTGCCGGCGATATGAAAAATGATATCATGAATGGCCGTAAGACGGAGTGGGATGGCGTCGGTATTTTTTCAAAAGGGCTGGCAGGAGAAATACATTTTCAGCCGGCTGTAAAATTTCAACTGGCCGGGGAGCCGGTTGCCGCTATCAAAGTGGTGCGTGAGCATGCTGAGCATACTATCCGGGTAGGCGAGGATGAAAAAACAGCTACGGAAATGCGGGAAATGCTCCAGCCTGCAAGGGAAAACAAATCCAATTCCTGGCTGGCCGCCATCATCCTGCTGCTGCTGGCACTTATTTATATCGGTTATTATTTTTCAGTAAAAGGAGTAGCGCCTGCTGCTGCGGGCAACCAGCAAAAGATAACGCCGGCTGCTCCCGCCGTTCATAAGCAATAACCTGCCGGTTTCTCCCTATTTCCTGTTACTTTGCGGCCTGTTTCAGCAGTAATGGCAAACGCTATCATGGAAAAAATACATTATTCTCATTGCCCTGTGTGCAGGTCAGAAAAGATCCGCGGGGAAATACAGGTAAAGGACTATACGGTAAGCGGAGAGCTGTTTACCATTATGTCCTGCGAGAACTGCACCCTTCGCTTTACGCAGGATATACCTGCGGAAGATGCCATCGCCCCTTATTACAAAGCGGAAAGCTACGTTTCCCATACCGATACGAAGAAAGGCCTTATCAATAAGCTCTACCATTGGGTAAGGCGGCGCACGCTGGCACGTAAACGAAAGCTGGTAAGGCGCTATACCGGTTTGGAAAAAGGAAGCCTGCTGGATGTGGGCTGCGGCACGGGAGCTTTTGTATACGAAATGCAGCGGCATGGCTGGCAGGCAGCAGGGATAGAGCCGGATAGCGGGGCAAGAGAAGCGGCAAAAAAATTATATGGACTGACTGTAAATACGCCTGATGAGTTTTGGCAGTTGCCCCCGGCATCAGCAGACGCCATCAGCCTGTGGCATGTGCTGGAGCATGTGCATGCACTCCATGCTTATATAGAGCAGCTAAAAAAAATAATCAGGCCCGGTGGAAAGATTATTATAGCAGTGCCTAATCATACGGCAAAAGATGCTGCTGTATACGGGTTCCACTGGGCGGCGTATGATGTGCCGCGTCATCTTTATCATTTTTCTCCCGGGTCTATAGAAGTGCTGATGCAGCAGCATGGGCTGCGGGTAGCGGCATACCGGCCTATGTGGTATGATAGCTTTTATATTTCACTGCTCAGCAGTAAATATAAAACGGGAAAAATGAAATGGCTGCCTGCTTTGTGGAATGGCCTGCGTTCTAACCTGGCAGCCTGGGGCAATACAAAAAAATGCAGCTCCGTCATCTATATTATCAGTAAATAAAAGGCAGGCTATTCGCCAAACCTGACTTCGTAAAGTTCCGGCCACTTCTTCCCGGTGATATAGATTTTTCCTGTTTCCTCATCATAGGCAATGCCGTTGGGCACATCCGCATCCCTGTCTATTGCCTTTACCCGGCCCCACAGGTCATTCAAATCTATTTTACCCACAATGCTGCC
>DAOLFO010000386.1:0-2796 GCA_035326305.1 Chitinophagaceae bacterium | reverse complement strand
CCGTCCTTTTCCTGTCTTTCAGCCAGGTCATAATATATTTTACCGCTGCAGAAAAGCACTTTTGTTACCTGTGCCGGATCTGTTACATAAGCATCATCAATGACTTCGCGGAAGGAACCATTCAGAAATTCGCTCTTCAGCGAATAGGTACCGGGATGGCGCAGGTTGGCCTTTGGTGAAAAGTTGACCAACGGCTTACGGAAAGGCCATGCCAGTTGGCGGCGAAGCGCATGGAAAAAGTTGGCTGATGTGGTGATATTAGTAATCACCATATTCAGCTCTGCGCACATTTGCAAAAAGCGTTCCATCCGGGCACTGCTGTGCTCAGGCCCCTGTCCTTCATATCCATGCGGCAGCAACATCACCACACCATTCATCCGTTGCCACTTTTGCTCACCCGCAGCAATAAACTGGTCGGTGATAATTTGTGCGCCATTGGCAAAATCGCCAAACTGCGCTTCCCATAGCACCAGTGCATTGGGGTTGGCTAATGCAAATCCATACTCAAAGCCCAGCACGGCATACTCGCTCAGGAACGAATTGAATATCCTGAATTTCGATGTAGTATCCGGCACCTGGTTCAGCCGGTTATATTCCTCATCTGTATTTTCATCAGTAAGGATGGCACGCCGGTGTGAGAAAGTGCCGCGGCAAACATCCTGGCCGCTCATCCGCACATCTTTGCCATCTGCAAGTATGCTTCCGTAAGCCATCAGCTCTCCTGTAGCCCAGTCCAGCTTCTGCTCCGTTTCGTACAGCTTGATTTTATCCTGGATAATCTTCTCCACTTTGCGCAGCACCTTAAAGTTTTCCGGCAGCTTCATGATGGCATTAAACACTTTGGTAAACTGCTCCTCTCCTATAGCTGTTACCGGCGACTGATCAAAATCTTCAGCCGTGGCGCGGCGCAGGCTCTTCCACCAGATATCCAGTTGCTGATAAGTATAAGGCAGCGGCTTCTGCTTTACTTCATCAAGGCGATCCTGCAAATCGCTCCAGAATTTTTTCTCCATTTCCTTCGCCAGCTCCTGTGCATCGGGCTCGCCATTTTCCAGCAGGTACTTTACATACTGCTCCCGTGGGTTAGGGTGCTTGTCTATCAGCGCATACATGCGGGGCTGTGTGAATTTTGGATCATCTCCTTCATTGTGCCCGTGCTTGCGGTAGCAAACCATATCAATAAACACATCTGAATGAAATTCCTTGCGGTAGCGTGCCGCTATCTCCGCACATTTTACCACGGCTTCAGGATCATCGCCATTTACATGAAATACCGGCGACTGCACCATAGCAGCCAGCGATGTGCAGTAGTCGGCGCTGCGTGCATCATCAAAATCGGTAGTAAAGCCAATCTGGTTGTTAATGACAAAATGCAGGGTGCCGCCGATGTAATAGCCTTTGAGCTTGCACATTTGCATTACCTCGTACACCACTCCCTGCCCGGCTACCGAAGCATCACCATGTATCAGGATGGGCAGCACATTTTCATACACTTCATCATGCAGGATATTGGCGCTGCTGCGGGCAAAGCCAAGCACAACCGGATCCACAGCTTCCAGGTGAGAAGGGTTGGGCATCAATTTCAGGTGTACGCTCCTGCCATCTTCCAGCACTATTTCGCTGCCAAAGCCCATATGGTATTTTACATCCCCGCTGCCCATCGTTTGGTCCAGCGCTCCTGTGCCTTCAAATTCGCTGAATATCTGCTCATAGGTTTTTCCCATGATATTGGCCAGTATGTTGAGGCGGCCCCGGTGCGCCATGCCAATCACCACTTCTTTCACGCCCAGCTCTGCCGATTTCATGATCAGCGCATCCAGCGCCGGGATAGTGCTTTCGCCACCTTCCAGCGAAAAGCGCTTTTGCCCTACGTATTTTGTGTGCAGGAATTTTTCAAACATGACACCCTGGTTAATCTTTTCCAGGATGCGTTTCTTTTTTTCCAGCGGAATAGGATTAATAAAGTTGCGCTCCATTTCATTGGTCAGCCAGTCCACCTTTCGCTGGTCACTGATATATTTAAACTCAATCCCCACATGGCTGGCGTAGCAGCTCTTCAGGTGGGTAAGGATATTGCGGAGCGATGTAGTTCCCAATCCTATGAGGTTGCCTGCAAAAAAATTTTTATCCAGGTCTTCTTCTGTAAAGCCAAAAAATCCCAGCTCCAGGTTGGCCCCGCGGTCTTTACGTTCCCGGATGGGATTAGTCCGGGCCAGCAAATGGCCCTTATTGCGATAGCCTAAAATGAGGCGATAGGCGCCCAGCTCTTTTTTCCAGTCCACCCCGTCAGTGGTGATGGCCACACCCGGCGCAGCAGCCACAGCGGCATGGCCATTGCCATTCAACCCGTTTTCAACGGCAAAATCAAAGCCTTCAAAAAATTTTTTGAGATCCGGGTCAATGCTGGCCGGGTCTTTTACGTAGTCACGATACAGGTTTTCAATAAATTCCGGGTGAGAATTGGTGATGTACGAAAAATCCTTCATAACTGTGGACCTTTTGAAATAAAATTGGGGACACAAATATCGCTTAAAAAGTCTGAAAATCAGAGTGATTTTTTACCAGTTTTGACTGAAAAAGCCTTTATTTTCAGTGAGAACGTTTGCACTGAGCCAACCGGCAGCTATTTGTAACGGCAAAACCGCCGCGGGAAGTATCTTCTCAAAAATTTGGTACTTATACCTTACCGCCTTACCTTTGCCGTCCCTTAAAATTGATATAAGATGGCCAATCATAAGGCAACCAAGAAAGATGTACGCCAGGCAGCTAAGCGCCGTGACAGAAACAGGTATTATG
>DAOLFO010000385.1:0-2796 GCA_035326305.1 Chitinophagaceae bacterium | reverse complement strand
GAGCAGCCCCGTTTTGCGCAACTGGTAGGCAAGATGCGGAATGTACCGGGGCACAGCGCCGCGGGTAGCCGTCAGTGGTTCGGCCAGCGCATCTTCTATTTGTTTTTCGGTAAATATTTTTTCGCCGGCAAACCGGTGCAGCCAGCGGTTCCGCTCAGCAACAATCCGGTCATTGTGCTTTCCAATCACCAGGGATGAAGGCCGGTTGGGTATAATGCTGAGCGCAGTGATTTCTGCCAGCGACAGGTGGTCGGGATTTTTTTTTAAGTATAATAGAGAGGCCGCTTTTACGCCTTCTATATTGCCGCCATAGGGTACCAGGTTGAGGTAGAGCTGCAGTATTTCATCTTTGTCATACTTCCATTCCAGTTGCAGCGCCCGGAACATTTCCACGATTTTACTGCCCCAGGTACGTTTTCTTTTTTCCAGCGCCCTGGCCACCTGCATGGTGATGGTGCTGGCACCGGAAGTGCGCTTCATCCGGGTAATATTATTGAACAGGGCCCGTATGACTGCAAAAGGGTTAATGCCCGGGTGCCGGTAAAAATGCCTGTCTTCTTTGGCAATAATGGTTTTGCGCAGCAGCGGCGATATTTCATCCAGCTCTGTTTTCATCCGCCATTTTTCATCCGGGGTGAGGCTGGCATGGATAAGTTCCCCTTTGGCATCCAGTATGATGGTAGAGTAGCTGATTTTATCCGGAAGGGGAAACAGCAGGTTGAGCAGCAAAAACAATAAAAAGAAGGCCAGCAGGGCAATGCCTGCTTTTTTCAGCAGGCGCAGCAGGGAGCGCCGGGTTATCTGGAATCTTCTTTTCAATGGTTAAAGATATTCGGGGAGAGCTGTTTATTTATTAATAATAAAAAAATATTTGCCACCGCACAACGGTTTACTGGTCTTTTAAATCTAAGCTGAGATGCAAAAATGCACAATGAAAATAAATTTATTCTACCGTTTGATAAATGACTGCTGCCGGTTTCGCCCAATATTGGATTTTTGTTGTGAAAAAAGAAAACCGGGCGATTTCAAAAACTTCCTGATTTTTTTCTACCTTCTCTTATAAATATACCATTAACCGATTCATTATGTACTACCGCCGTTTGCTCCCTGCTATTGTTGCTGCTGCTTTTCTTTTAGTATTTGCCGGATGTAAGCGCCATGCCGTGGTGCTCTCCTATACCAATGCAAAAGGTGAAATACCGCTGCTGGGCAACCTTGTGTTCCGCTTCAATCAGAGCATGGTCAGCGATTCCATGCTGAACAACTGGGATTCTACCGACTATGTTTCTTTTGAGCCTGCCATATCCGGCCGGTTTCGCTGGGAAAGCCCGGACCAGTTGGTGTTTTCCCCATCCCAGCCACTGGCGCCGGCCACTACTTACAAAGCCACAGTGAAAAAGACGGTGCTGAAATTCAGTAAATACGATAAAGTGGAAAAGGGGGATAAGATAGATTTTCATACACCTGACCTGGTGCTGGATAACTCCCGCGTGGTGTGGATGGGCGAATCATCCACCACAGCCGTGCCGCAGGTGGATATGCTGTTTAATTACCGGGTATCGCCGGCAGCCGTGCAGGAAGCACTGAAAGTGGAGATTGATGGCAAACCGGCGGAGGTGAGTATGATAACGGCTTCGCCGGAAAACAAAATATCTTTTCGTATCAGCGGGCTGAAGCTGGAAGATAAGGACTACAGTGCCCGCATCACCCTGGCAAAGGGGCTGAAGCCGGAGCAGGGAAATAATGCTACGGATGAAGTGATAGCTGCTTCCTTGTCCATTCCGTCTCCTTTTGTGCTGACGGTGCAGCAGGTAGAGGCAGAGCATGATGGCACAGAAGGTTATGTACGGGTAATGACCAGTCAGCAGGTGACATCCGAAGGATTACGCCAGCATATAAAATTCAATCCTGAAGTAGCTTATACTGTGGAAGCGACCGATAATGGTTTCCAGTTGCGCAGCGATAAGTTTGACCTGGAAAAAAGCTATATGCTGACCCTTAATAAAGGACTGAGAGGGAAAATAGGTGGTGTGCTGAAAGAAGAATATAACCAGGGAGTGGCTTTTGGTGAGCTGGAAGCGGATATCAGCTTCACTAATAATAAAGCGGTTTATTTATCCCGGAATGGAGGTAAAAACCTGGAGGTAAAAATCACGAATGTGCCAAAGGTGAAGCTGGTGATTTCAAAAATTTATGAGAATAATCTCATCATGGCGCAGTACTATGGCTATACCCCACGGGAAAAGCAGCCTTCGTATGCCAGCTATGAAGACGGGGATTATTATTATGATGACTCCTATGATACAAGGGTATCATTTGGCGATGTGATTTATGAGAAAGAAATTGATACCCGCTCACTGCCACGCAGCGGCGGGGGCCGGCTGCTTAATCTTGGCCAGTTTGAAGACCGCCTTGCTGATTTTAAAGGTATTTACCATGTCCGCATCCGCTCCCTTGAAGATTACTGGGTAAGCGACAGCCGTTTTATCTCTATGTCTGACCTGGGGCTGATTGCTAAGGAGGGAACGGATAAATTGTATGTATTTGCCAATTCTATCAAAACGGCAACGCCTGTACAGGGTGTTACCATATCGGTATACAGCAATAACAACCAGCTCATCGGTACCGGCGCTTCCAATGCGGAGGGAGTGGCAGAGATTGCTTACGCTAAAAAAGAGTTCAGCGGCTTTAAGCCGGCGATGATTATTGCAAAAACGGCTGATGACTTTAATTATATGCCACTGCGCAATACCCGTGTGAATACATCACGGTTTGAGGTGGGCGGGCGGCGAAATA
>DAOLFO010000384.1:0-2798 GCA_035326305.1 Chitinophagaceae bacterium | reverse complement strand
CTGTCCTTTTTGACAAATCAGAAATGCGCATATCCACAGCAGGAGTCAGTTTCAGCGGACCCATCGAATCTCCTTTAATACGATCCTGCAGCGCTGCTACGAGGTGGACGGGAACAGAGCGGGTGCCGTGCATGGCACCAATCACAGCAGCAGCATTTGCCGCATTGCAGTCTGCATCAGTAAAATCAGCAGCGGCAGCGGCCAGGTTTACTGTTTTCAGAAAATCGCCTTCACCAAACCATACGCTCGCTGCCACGATGCCACCATTGGCAACCGCATTATTAGTAGCGGGATATTCAAAATGCCATTTGTCTTCCACGGCATCTACAACAGCGGTGAATGAAGACCCTTTTTCTGCCATACTGATCACCAGGTCAATGCACTGGCGATAAGGAGATGCGGGATGAATAAGGGAAGCCGCCTGCTTCACCACCAGTTTGGGATCCTGCCGGACAAAAGCGAGGCTGATCATACCGGCTACAAACACACCGCCATCAGCTCCTTCCGCATAACCGTTGATATGACAAAGCTCCCTTGCTATCTTTCCAGCCACGTTAGGCATGCCGGGTGCCAGCGCACCATAAACATCCGCACTGAACTGCGGGCCGATACTGTACCATAACCTGTTGTACCGGGGATGTCCTGCCTGTGCTGCGCTAACCCCCTTTGCCATCAGCAGGCGGGCCTGCTCACTGGAACCCCAGGTACCTGCATTCACTTTCTGCCACTCAATTCCCAATTGCGCTACGGTAAGCTGCGGCCCATATTTTTCAAATGCATTAATGGCAATCATTTCATAATACCAGTCATCATCAACTGGAGCATGTGCCCACTTAGCCGGGTATTGGTCAATCCACTCTGCAGAAGATACATTATGCTCATAAGGCCATGCGAGCAGCGTACCGGCTATCTGGGCCAGCCATACCGCATGCACTTTGTCATTGTAATCCGCCTCTTTTAACCGGTGAACGGGGTCCGGGCCTTGCGTATGTACAGGAAGGCTGCGGGCCCCTAAAAGGAAAAGTATAAGGAAGAATTTATTCATACTCCGGCAATCGTTCTTTCAAAAATACCCTTAGACGTATGGCTAAATCAAACCATATATTTATCAGTTTTATTAATCCTGAAATATCATTTTTAACTAAAATAATATAATTATATTCTGATAATCATTAAATTACATCTTTCAAAAAATGAAAATAATTGTAAAGACAAATTTATCAGATGACAGTCGAAAATCTAACCCGGCTTATACAGTCGCTTTCAGGGGCAGAGAAGCGGCATTTCAGAATCATTACCCGCAAGCAGGGGGGAGAGAAAGATTATCTTGGCCTGTTTGAAATAATTGAGCAGTGCGATCCTGCAGACACGCATACAATTAAAGACAGCTTTGCCCGGCAGTATCCGCAGTCAGTGATTTATAATACTGCACGTTACCTGTCTAAATTATTAACCGATAGCCTTATTCAGGCTAAGATGGAAAAAGATACCGTCTTCAGCATCCTTCAGGATATCATGCGGGTAAAAATTCTGCAAGACAGATCGCTCCACGAAGATGCGCATGATTTGCTTTGCCGCATCAGGCGCAGAGCCTCAACTGCCCAGCAGCATTTGCTGGAGTACTATGTACGCCGTCAGGAGCTGGATTACCTGAGCGAATCAAAGCTGTTTCAACTGGAAGATCAGTCACTGATTGAAAGCCAGATGAAAGCAAAGGATATTTTAAAGACATTGAACCATATCCATGACCATCACTCGCTGTTTGAATTATTAAAATACAGGCTGCTTCACTCGGGAAAAGTATCTTCGGATAAAGAGAGAAAAAGGCTGAACGACCTTATCCTGAGTGAAATGATTCTTGTCTCCGGAAAAGCGAAAAACAGCTTTCCTGCACAGAAGCTTCATTTGCTTTTCCAATCTTTCTTCTTTACCGATATTGGCGATGATCATTCTGCACTGCAAACGTTCTATGCCCTCAATGCCTTATTTGAAAACAACCTGCCCCTGCTCGACAAGCCTCCCCTGGATTATCTTTTAACTTTAAATGGAATCCTTGACAGCCTGCATACACTTAAGCAATTTGAAAAGATTCCTTTTTTCCTGGAAAAACTCAATCAGCTGGACAATGGGGAATACCCGGAATATTTCCGCTGGCGGGTACGCAAAGGCAGCTTGCTGTACCAGATGGTCCTTTACTGCCAGGATAGCAGGTTTGCAGAAGCCGTGTATTACTGGCAGCAGACTGGGCAGACCATATTAAAACAATCCCCTTTGACCAATGAAGAGCGGCAATGGGAACTTTATCTTTACTCCAGCCTGGCTTATTATGGTACCGGCAACTGGAAAAAAGCGCATGCTGGTATTCACCAGGCTATAACACAGCACAAAATGCAGCCCCAATGGCTGGTATGTAAAGCCATCCGCCTGCTGGATATTATTATTTATTATGAACAGGGAGATACAGATTACCTGGAATACGAAATCAGATCGTACCGCCGTTTCTTTCGCAAAAGAGATGCTTTACTCCAATCAGAGAACCTGCTTTTTAAATTTATTGCAGCCAGTCCTGCCCATTCCTCAAAGCGGTTACCTGAAAAAACAGTCCGTATGCTGGAGCAGGAGCTTTCTCAGATCGTAATTGACAAATACGAGAACCAGTTACTGAAATATTTTGACTACCTGGCATGGATACGGCTTCATCTTCCATAAGTACGGAGCTGGCAAAAGCAGCCGGCCTTATCCGACCCCGCCTGCCGCTCCTGCCATACTTTCTTCTATCACGGTAAACCCAGAAAGCT
>DAOLFO010000383.1:0-2804 GCA_035326305.1 Chitinophagaceae bacterium | reverse complement strand
CATGGATCAGCATACGGCGCAGGTTTTCCTGCACGTAGTAGCCGCCCGACAAAAATGGCACCATCACCAGCAAAACAGCTATGGCCAGCCACACCGACTGCTTTACTGCCGGCAACCCAACCGCTATGTCGGGCAGCAAGGCCGACCAGTCTCCATTGCCTTGTATAATAATATAAACCGCATAAAAATAATAAGGCGTGGTAATACCCAGCAGGCAAATAAGCCACTCATTGATGCGAAACGGCCGCATGACTGCCAGCGCCAGGAAAACCCATACGGCAAACAGGAGCGATGGAACAAAAAAAGCGCAGGCCAGCCCCAGCAGCAGGCCGATATTAAAAATTTTTCCTTTGGCAACAGGCTGGTTGTACGTGCTGAACAGTATAAAAAGGATCAGCAGCAATATGGTACTGACAAGCAGCGGCGCTGAAAAATAGTTCCACTCCGGTAAAAAAGAAGTGATGAGCAGGTACGCCATGCCCGGCAGGTAATTGGGCTTGTTCATCATGCGCTGGGCATTGATAAAGCGGGTAAGCATGACCGCCTGTATGTATAGCAGGGAAAAAGCCAGCTGGGGGAACAGCAGCGGCATATGCTTTTGCCAGGCAAAAAGAGTATCCAGCAATGCCTTATATAAAAAACCGTCTGAACTGCCGATCCCCGGCATATAAGGACGAATGAACATGGGCAGCTTAATGAGTATACCCATTATTAACAGCA
This sequence comes from Chitinophagaceae bacterium, assembly GCA_035326305.1. Classification (GTDB taxonomy): domain Bacteria; phylum Bacteroidota; class Bacteroidia; order Chitinophagales; family Chitinophagaceae; genus DAOLFO01. The sequence goes on along the minus strand of DAOLFO010000383.1, from coordinate 2,084 downwards.
GCAGCAGGTTGGCAGGAGTTTTTTGCCTGAATATTCCGGTCACAGGTCGTATTGGATTAAATATGATGGTTAATAATATTCCAGCTTACCAAAGCAGATATAGTTCCTGTACACACACGGAATGATCACCTGCCTCGCACTTACCTGCTTTGCATATTTGGGCATAAAGGTATAACCCCTGTCTAAATTTTTTAAAGTAGGATTACGATTGATTTTACCATCCGGCTCCAGGCTGAAATCGGTAAGTAACTGCAGTCTTTTTTCCATATTGTTAAACAGGAAGTGGAGCTGCCCCCCGGTATTCATGAGCGTGTAAGACAGCATGTCATCCGTCTGGTCGTCAAATTGCTGCTTGGCTATCACACTGTTCCACTCCCTGTTGCCATTGCTGTCAAAAGATACCACCACCACATTATCCGCCGAATACCTTACATTCTGGTTATCATTCCAGCGGTTGCCCCAAAAGCTGTTGTAGTACGGGGAGTAGTAATAGTAATCATAGCTGCGCATGAACGGGGAGCCGTACAGGTTATTCCACCGGTTCCAGCCACCACCGCGTGAAGTGGTATAGCTCGATTCGCTGGCTATGATAAAGCCGCCGTCCCTGCGGTTGATGATATTGCGGATAAAATAATCGTTAAAGGCTGTTTTAGTGGAAGAATTGCCCCTTGCTTCCCGGCGTAGTTCCTCGCTGAAGGCAAGCGTATTTTCGATTACCAGTTGCTTTTTTTGCTTATCCCATATATAAAAATAATAGCCCTCCACATTGCCCCGGCGCTGGGAAAAATAAAAGGAAGTGATAAAGTAGCGCTTGTTGTAATTATCCGGCTTCACGCGGAACTCATCAAAGTACATCTTTTCATCCCGCTTCAGTTCGTATACATCAAAGCTGTCGGCCTGGGCATATTTAATAAAGAAAGAAGCGTTACCGATATTCTCATTGTTTACCCGGTCAAATTTTACAAATATCAGGTCACCATCATTGTCTAATTGAAACTCGTTGAGGTAGTCGTTGCGGTCATCCATCGGGATGGCAAGCCGGCTTTTTTTCTGCAGGGAAAGCTGATTGTCCAGCAGCAGCGTAGTAATGGTATATAGCTTTTTGTTTTTGCTGTTGATCTTAAAAATCATCAGCTTGCTTTTATCCTCGCTCGAGATGACGCTATATATTTTATTATCAGCCCCAAAGCTGACCTGGGTGGTATCCAACTCTATCAGGTCGCCCATTTTATTACCATTGCCATCAATTTTTGCCGCTGCGCAATAAATAATATTCCGCTTGCGGTACTGGTATATCATGTAGCAAAAATCGTTATACGGAAAGAAGTCCACATTGATCACCCGGTCATTGTCCGGCAGGTAATCCTGCTCTACACGGGCTACCTGCTTCATATCATTATCCAGTATAGATATCCAGTTCTTGCTCCGTATATTTTTATAAATTAGGAAATTCCCGTTGATCTTTCCGATGATCTCAAAATTCAGCCGGCGGCTGTCTTCCTTATCAGGCTCCGAATACACGATCCGCTGGCTGTGAGCCCTGTCAGCAACCGTCAGGAAAAACAAAAGAATCAGGCACAATGCACTCCGCATAATATTTTGATTTTTTGTGGTTTAAAATTACCAATTGGATTTCAAACAGACGTTATTTTATTACACAGGGATGCAAGAAGCAGACCATTTACACCCACTCAACGCCAAACAGCAAATGAAATTGCCGGGTCATCTGTCAGCAGCCTCTTTTTTAACAGGCTATGGATAATCAAACCTTTTGCCTATACCTTTGTATAGCTGCCGGGCACTACCGGCAGATCATTATAAGACTTTCAAGTGAAAATACCGACGAACAGGGTTACCGCCGCGGGACTAATCATAGCACTCGGAATTATTTACGGAGATATCGGCACCTCCCCTCTTTACGTTTTTAATGCCATTATCGGCAGCCGCGAAGTAAGTGAAAACCTCATTATCGGCACCCTTTCCTGCATCATCTGGACGCTCACGCTTCAGACCACTATCAAATATGTCATCCTTATCCTGCGGGCAGATAACCGGGGTGAAGGCGGCACTTTTGCCCTGTATGC
>DAOLFO010000382.1:0-2806 GCA_035326305.1 Chitinophagaceae bacterium | reverse complement strand
AGCAGCACGGCGCCGAGCGCCCAGGCGATGGCGACCGCGGAGCCGGCGGCGATATTCCCGGTGGCGCCACCCTGATGTTTGAAGTGGAATTGCTCGAAATACTTTAAAAGAATGTTGCACTATGCCCGTTATGACCGATCCCCGCTATCCTATTGGCAAGTATGAGCCTCAGCCTTTTTCCATTGAAAAGAAGATTGAATGGCTGGCCGATATCAAGTTTCTGCCAATGGCGCTGGAACATGCTATCCTCAACCTGGATGAAGCACAGTTACAAACGCCTTACCGTGAAGGGGGGTGGACAGTGCACCAACTGGTGCATCATATTGCCGACAGCCACCTGAATGCATATATCCGCTTTAAGCTGGCCCTGACAGAAGATAACCCGGCGATAAAGCCATACGATGAAAAGCTATGGGCAGAGATGTATGATGTGCAGAAGCTGCCGGTAAATATTTCCATCACATTATTGTATGCGCTGCATACCCGCTGGCACGAGGCGCTGAAGTATGTAAATGATGATGAGTGGAACAACTGTACCCTCTTTCACCCGGAGCATAAGAAAACATTGCGGCTATGGTTCTTCCTGGGCCTGTATGCTTGGCATGGCCGTCATCATGTGGCGCATATCACTTCCCTGCGGGAGCAACGCGGCTGGTAATTGATCATCCCGAACAATACACTTCTATGAACTGGAAGATACTTTCCTCTGAATATTTGTTTAAAGACCTTTGGTTTAAAGTAAGAAAAGACAAATGCGAAACACCGAAAGGAAAAATTGTTGATCCCTATTATGTGTATGAATTTCCTACCTGGGTCACGGCGCTGGCGCTTACTGAAGATGGAAGGGTGGTGCTGGAAAAGCAATACCGCCATGCGCTCGGCACTGTATGCACGGAAGTGCCGGGCGGCTGCGTGGATGATACGGATATCAGCCTGCAGGCTGCCATAGAGCGGGAACTGCTGGAAGAAACCGGCTACCGGTTTTCCACCTATGAGTACCTGGGAAAAATATCGGCCAACCCTTCTACTAATAATAACCTGATGCATATGTTCCTGGCAACAGGCGGCAGAAAAGTAGCAGCGCAGGAACTCGATCATAATGAAGAAATAGCAATAGAACTGGTTACTGTGGATGAACTGATAGCGCTGGTAAAAGATAACCAGATCATCCAGGCGATGCACCTGGCCTGCATACACTATGGCCTTTCGCGGCTGGGCAGGCTGGCTTACTGAAGCAGCAGCACTTCTGCAGCCAGGAATACGCTTCCACAAACTACAATAAGATCATCTTCATGTGCTGCGCTGACTGCCTCCCGGATGGCAGTGTTTACATCAGGATATATCTTTCCTGTTAATCCTTTTAGGGCAGCTTTTTCTTTCAGCATATCAGCCGGCAGCGCACGGGGGATATACGCCTGTGTAAAATAATAAGTGGCCGTGGCAGGCAGCATGGATAATACAGCATCAATTTCTTTATCAGCCACCATGCCAATGATGAGGTGCAGGTGATGATGATCTGTTACTTCTACCTGCTGCAATAGTTGTGCTATGCCGGCTTCATTATGTGCCACATCAATAAAGACATCAGGGTGTGTATGTACCTGCTCCCAGCGGCCGTGCAGCCCTGTCAGCTTTTTTACTTCCTGCAGGGCGGCATGTATGTGTTTGTTTTCAATATGCCACCCCTGCTGCTGAAGCTGGTGGCAGGCGGCCAGTACGGTCAGCAGGTTTTTTGTCTGGTAAATACCTGTAAGATCCAGCACCCATTTAGTATGATCTGCCTGGCGGGCAGCAGCTACTTCCACATGGAGGCGGTGGCCCAGCCATTCCCAGCCGGCCACCTGCATTTGTTCTGTGGCAATTAGCAGCGGAGCTTTTCTTTTACCGGCAGCTTCGGCAAACACTGGTTTGGTTTCGGGCAGTGCTTCTCCCACTATCACCGGCACTCCCTGCTTAATGATGCCTGCTTTTTCCGCAGCAATGGCTGCCAGCGTATCGCCCAGCAGCGGCATATGGTCTTTGCTGATATTGGTAATGATGCTTAGCTCCGGCAGCAGGATGTTTGTGCTGTCCAGCCTTCCGCCCATTCCTGTTTCTATCACGGCTATATCCACCTGCTGCTCTGCAAACCAGGCGAAGGCCATTGCTACACTGATTTCAAAAAAGCTGGGATTGATTTTATCAATCAGCGGGATTATTTTTTCTGTAAAATCAATAACAAACTGTTCGCTTACCATTTCCCCGTTTACTTTCAGCCGCTCGCGGAAGTCTTTCAGGTGCGGGGAAGTATGTAGCCCGGTTTTATACCCGGCTGTTTGTAAAACAGCAGCCAGCATATGGCTCACAGAACCTTTGCCATTGGTGCCGGCAATATGAACAGACGGATATTTTTTTTGAGGATGCCCCAGGTGTTCACAAATCGCTTCAATATTCTCCAGGCCTGCTTTGTAAGCGGAAGCCCCCGTTTTGCTAAACATGGGCAGGCGGGAAAAAAGGAAGTCAAGGGTTTGCTGGTAGTTCATCACCGCAAATGTAGGGTGACGACAAATAAAAAAGCTTTTGCCGCAGGCAAAAGCTTTTTTACAGAATGGTTTATAACATTAACCATTCACTCTGAAATTAAACTGGACAGTAACCGTTGATTCATGGTCTGACTTATTAAACCGCATATTGCGCAGGTACTGTGTTATGGCTGTACGGTAAGCAGAACTGGTGGCAGTAGAGCCTTTGGCAAAGTTCAAAAACTGGCCTATTCCGTCCGGGCTTACTTTGATATCGGCATAGATAGTGGCTTTAGCCAGGTCGC
>DAOLFO010000381.1:0-2818 GCA_035326305.1 Chitinophagaceae bacterium | reverse complement strand
GGTGTTTTAACAGGTGTATTGGTTTTGCCGGAAGGTGTATTTTTCGCCGGCTGTTTAGTCGCCGGGGGTTTGGCAGCCTGCCTGTTGGCATCAGGCTTCACGGCCGGGGGAATGCGTAAAAAAGGCTCTATGTAAAAATCGGACGTGGCAACTTTGCGGAGATGAACCCTGCCTCCACCACAATCACCCCATTCATAGGGATTTTCCCGGCCTTTGGTTTCCGGCTTGCCGAGATAAGTGCCTTCGAGAAATTCTTCTTTACCTGATTTGGAATATACCAGGTTATAATTCATGATGCAGGCGCCGCCCAGGCTGCTTTTGAGCTCCACTGTCTTTATTTCGCGGATACGGAGCTGTTTGGAGGCTTTGGCAAAATTGCCGGTCATGGTCGCTTTTCCGTAAAAACGAATATCATCCTGCCAGGAGTAAGATACTCCCGTGGTAGACAACATACCATTCTTATTTTGCTTTACCTGGAATTCGAGCCGGTATTGCTGGCCGTCATCAGCAATGAAATAGCCTTTCCATATACCGGTAACGTCCTGCGCAGCAGCAGGCAACAGCCATCCGCCGGCAAGTAAAAGGAAGGTTAGCGCTGCCTGTACAGTCATTCTGTTCATCACAATTTCAAAACTACAGAAACTATTTTGATACGGGTAAGCACTTAGGCAATAGTTTGTTAATTTTAAAAGCCACTTATCCCTTCTGTTATGATTAAATGCCACCTTCCGGCACTCATCCTATTTTGCCTTTGCAGTGCTGCCTGCTCCCGGGCCAGCCCGGCATCAAAGGATAGCCTTCCGGCCCTTTTGGTACGGCTGGATTCGCTGCAGCATACCAATTCCCCGGGCCGTTATTTTGCCGCCCTGTACTTATCTGTAAGCCGCGAAGCGGCGACATTATTTTTGCCCCTGGCAAATAAAAGAGAGCGGGAACTGATGGAAAAGCTATCGCTGCATTTTGCCGGCTATTTTTTCCAGGCGGCGGAGGCCTGCCGTAAAGACGAAGGGCTGCCGGCCCCGTGGCAGGCTTCTTTCGGCAATGACGGAAGCTCACCTGCCCGGCAACTGCTCTATGGTATCAATGCCCATATTAACGGGGATATCTGGAAGGCCCTGACCACCTGCTTTACTCCCGCTGAACTGGCAGAGCTAAAGCCGGTTTATAAACGTTACTACCAGGTGCTGAAAAGGCAGTATGATTTATTTTATGATTTAACCCTGGTGCAAAGCGGTCAATTCCGGCGCTTGCATACGTTTAGCCTGGGCTTCTCCCGGCACTATGGAAAATACCTGGTAAAGGTTTGGCGGAAACGGCAGTTCAGGCTGGCGGAAATGTATTTTTCCAATGAACGCCGCTTTGAGCGGAAGCGGAAGAAAGTGGAACGCAAAGCTGCCCGTACTGATAAGCTGATAAGCAGGTATATCCGCTGATAAAATAGCTTATCCCCTTAAAATCAACAGGACTTTACTAAATTTGCCGTCTTAAAATCACGGGATTATTCAATGATCAAGATTACGTTGCCGGATGGGGCAGTAAAGGAATATGAGAAAGGCGTTACTGCGCTCGATATTGCCAAATCCATTTCAGAAGGACTGGCCAGGAAAGTGCTGGCCGCAAGTGTTAACGGTGAAGTGCGGGATGCCTCACGTCCTATTGACACCGATGCCACGCTCCGGCTGCTTACCTGGAACGACCCGGAAGGTAAAACCACTTTCTGGCACTCTTCGGCTCACCTGATGGCGGAAGCGGTGGAGTCTCTTTTTCCCGGTGTTAAATTCTGGGTGGGGCCACCTACAGAAAATCCCAAAGGATTTTACTATGATATGGACCTGGGCGACATGAAGCTGACGGAAGAAGATTTGCAGAAGCTGGAGAAAAAAATGAATGAGCTGGCTAAGCAGAATAATACTTACCAGCGCAGGGAAATGAAGAAAGCGGATGCGGTAAAATATTTTGCTGACAAAGGAGATGAGTACAAGCTGGACCTGCTGCAGGGACTGGAAGATGGCAGCATCACTTTCTATACGCAGGGTGGTTTTACAGACCTGTGCCGCGGGCCGCACATCCCGGCCACCGGTTTAATCAAGGCCGTCAGGCTCACCAATATTGCCGGGGCCTACTGGAAAGGGGATGAAAAAAATAAGCAGTTGACAAGGGTGTATGGGGTAACATTCCCGTCGCAGAAGGAACTGGATGAGCACCTGGCGCTGCTGGAAGAAGCAAAGAAGCGGGACCACCGCAAACTGGGCAAAGAGCTTGGCATTTATACAATGGACGATGATGTGGGGCAGGGCCTCATCATGTGGCTGCCTAATGGCACCGTAATAATAGAAGAGCTGGAAAAGCTGGCAAAGGAAACGGAGCTGGCAGCGGGATATAAGAGAGTGGTGACACCGCATATTGCCAAGGAAAGCATGTACCTCACCAGCGGGCATTTGCCTTACTATGCAGACAGCATGTACCCCCCGATGGAACTGGACGGTGAAAAGTATTACCTCAAATCCATGAACTGCCCCCACCATCACAAAATATTTGCTGCAGAGCCCAAGAGCTACCGCGACCTTCCTTACCGCATTGCGGAATACGGGACGGTGTACCGTTATGAGCAGAGCGGGGAATTATTCGGGCTGATGCGGGTGCGCTGCCTGCACATGAACGATGCACATATTTATTGCACCAAAGAGCAGTTTAACGATGAGTTCAGGGCGGTAAATGATATGTACCTGAAATATTTTAAAATATTCGGTATTGATAAATACGTGATGCGCCTTTCGCTGCACTCGCCGGAAAAACTCGGCATCAAATATGTGAATGA
>DAOLFO010000049.1:0-14356 GCA_035326305.1 Chitinophagaceae bacterium | reverse complement strand
GCCGTCACCCGTGGATTTTGGCAAAAGACGGCGAAAGACCGCCCGTTTGTTTTCAGCTACCGGCAGTTTTTTCAGCCTGTCAGTTGGGATGTGGCCTGGTATGCGCTTGATACCCTGGCACATAATCCCCTGCAAACCGGGCAGCTTTTTGCGCCACATGTCCGCATGGCCCCCATAAAGAAAGAAGCCGTAAAAGAGATACGCTATGCCTGGTGGGGAGGGATAAAAGCAGACAGGCAGTACCCGCAGTTTATTACTTTGGCCAACGGAACAGCATCCGTTGCGCCGGGCGAATATGAGCTGGCTGTGACCTGGGATGATGCTGTAAGAGTATATGTGGATGGGAAAATAGTGCTGGACGAATGGAACCCGTCAAAATACAGGTTTGATGAGTCGCCGCACCGGCGGGTAAAACTTCAATTGGGTGGCAATCATCATTTTATGGTAGAGCACCTGGAGCTGGGCGGCTTTGCCACACTAAGTGTCAGGCTGCACAGGGCGCCTTAGGCCGTTATTTTGTGTAAAAGTTTATGCCCGGCGGGCAAAATTCTTTCACAAGTATTTGGTGGATATAGCCATCAACCCTACCTTTGCACTCCCAAAAGAAAATTGGGATTTTACACATGTCTCAGCGAATCAGAATAAAATTACAGTCTTACGATCACAACCTGGTTGATAAATCAGCCGAGAAGATCGTAAAAACCGTCCGCAGCACAGGTGCAGTAGTTACAGGTCCTATTCCCCTGCCTACCCGCACTAAAATTTTTACAGTACTGCGTTCGCCGCACGTAAATAAGAAGAGCCGTGAGCAGTTCCAGTTAGCTACGCATAAGCGTTTGCTGGATATTTATACGTCTTCTTCCCGTACGGTAGATGCGTTGAGCAAGCTGGATTTGCCCAGCGGTGTGGAAGTAGAGATCAAAGCCTGACAGCCTTGATCAGCGGGGCGGAGCCCCTTTTTTAGTTCTTACAAATAAACATTTTGCTATCTCTCAAAGTCGTTCGCCGATGGCGGATACCCAAAAGAGCTCTGGCGCATTTACATAAAACAAGCCATTCAGGGTTTGTTTACTGCCGGTACTTCCGAACAGAAAGGAAAAGGTCGGTGGCAAACGGGGATTGAAGCCTTTTTGTCTTCACAGGCAAAATTGTACGAGGTTGTCCCAATAATCCTGCAGGCTAAAAACTTGTACAAACCATGAAAGGTATTATTGGAAAAAAAATCGGGATGACCAGCATCTTTGATCCCACGGGCAAGCAGACCGCCTGTACGATCATTGAAGCAGGCCCTTGCGTAGTAACGCAGGTAAAGACCAAAGAGTCTGACGGCTACAATGCCCTGCAGCTTTCCTTCGGCGACAAAAAAGAAAAACACGCCACTCAGGCCGAAGTGAACCACTTCGCTAAAGCACAAACAGCTCCCAAGAAATTCTCTAAAGAATTCCGCGACTACTCTCTCGAAAAAAATATTGGTGAAACCGTAACGGTTGACATTTTTACCGAAGGTGAGAATGTAGAAGTAATTGGCACCACAAAAGGAAAAGGTTTCCAGGGTGTGGTAAAGCGCCATGGCTTCCACGGTGTGGGTGAGCAAACGCACGGCCAGCACGACCGTCAGCGGGCCCCGGGCTCACTTGGCAACTCTTCTGATGCCAGCCGTGTAATGAAAGGCATGCGCATGGCCGGCCGTATGGGTACTGACCGTGTGAAAATGAAAGGACTGAAAGTATTAAAAGTATTTCCTGATAAAAACTATATCCTGGTCAGCGGTTCAGTACCCGGCCACAACGGCTCTATAGTTTTAATTCAGAAATAAACCCAGGTAGTTCAGCCAAATAAGAACACCCGCAAAACAAAAGAAAATGCAAGTTCAAGTTTTAGATACAAAAGGAAAATCAACCGGCAGAACGGTGGAGCTGCCCGAAGATATCTTCGGAGCTGAGCCGAATGATCATGTGATCTACCTGGCCGTAAAGCAATACCTGGCTGCACAGCGCCAGGGCACGCACAAAGTGAAGACCCGTGCTGAAGTAAAAGGTGCCAGCCGCAAGCTGCACCGCCAGAAAGGTACAGGCGGCAGCCGTAAAGGCAATATCCGCAACCCGCTGTATAAAGGTGGTGGTACCATCTTTGGCCCCAAGCCGCACAGCTATGCTATCAAGCTGAACCGTAAAGTGAAAGACCTGGCAAAAATTTCTGCCCTGTCTTACAAAGCCAAAGAAAACGCTATAGTGGTAGTGGAAGATATCAACCTGGATACACCAAAGACTAAAACAGCGGTCGACATCCTGGGTAAGCTGAAAGTGGCTGATAAAAAGCTGATGTTCATCACCCCGGATTACAATGAGAACGTGCAGTTGTCTTTCCGCAATGTACCCTCTGTGCTGAGCGTACTGCTGAGCGATATCAACACGTACGATATTGTAAACTCTGAAGTGCTGGTACTGACAGAGAGCGCCGCTAAAATATTCGGAGAAGAAGAAACTGCGGAAGCATAAGCAATGTGTGGGTGTGCTGATGTGAGCACAGGTTTCTGATAGTTCTTATAAAAAATACGGAGAGGTGAGGTGAAGGATTCATTTTCACATTTCCACATTTTCAAATTTTCAAATTAAAAGAAAGATGAAACTTTCTGAAGTATTAATAAAGCCGATTTTAACAGAGAAAGCCAATGCACAGCAGGACAAGCTGCACCGCTATGCTTTCAAAGTGGCAAAAAAGGCGAATAAGCTGGAGATCAAAAAAGCAATCGAAAGCTTTTACGGCGTAACGGTTACGAATGTAAACACCGCCGTAGCCCCGGGCAAAAACAAAAGCCGCTACACAAAAGCCGGAATTATCTCCGGCCGCAAGCCTTCTTTCAAGAAAGCTTTTGTAACGGTAGCAGAAGGTGAGAGCATAGACCTGTACGCAAACGTTTAATCCCCGGAATGAAGAATGGCAATCAACCGCCGCGAAGTGTTGGAGTAAGAAATTTTTATAACTGATTTTAAAAATGGCATTAAGAAAATTTAAACCTGTTACCGCCGGTACCCGCTGGAGAATAGGCAATGCGTATGCAGAGATCACTACCAATGTGCCGGAAAAAAGCCTGGTAGAGCCAAAGTCGAAAACAGGCGGACGTAACTCTTCCGGTCACCTGTCTATGCGCTATCGCGGGGGTGGTCATAAGCAGAAGTACCGTATCATTGATTTTAAAAGAAATAAGACAGGCGTAGCTACAGTTGCTTCTATCGAGTATGATCCCAACCGTACTGCTTTTATCGCCCTGCTGAATTATGAGGATGGAGAAAAGCGTTATATCCTGGCTCCCCAGGGACTGCAGGTAGGCGCCAAAGTGGAAAGTGGAGATGCCGTAGCTCCTGAAATCGGGAATGCGCTGAAGATGAAAAATATGCCGCTGGGTACCAATGTGCACAACATTGAAATGCAACCCGGACAGGGAGGTAAGCTGGCGCGCAGCGCCGGATCCTCTGCCCAGTTGACCAACAAAGAAGAAAAATACGCCGTGCTGAAAATGCCTTCCGGCGAGCTGAGAAAGATACTGATTAACTGCTACGCAACAGTGGGTGTGGTAAGCAACAGCGACCACAGCCTGCAAAGCATGGGTAAAGCCGGCCGTAATCGCTGGAAGGGTATCCGCCCCAGAAACCGTGGTGTGGCGATGAACCCTGTGGATCACCCGATGGGTGGTGGTGAAGGAAGGGCTTCAGGAGGACAACCCCGGAGCAGAAACGGTCAGTACTCAAGAGGCCTGAAAACAAGGACGAAAGGTAAAGGCAGCGATAAGCTGATCATCCAGCGGAAAAACGGAAGCAAGCTGGCGAAGTAAACACAAATCATAAATCAAAAATTCTAAGCTTCAGTTGCTGATTTAGAATTTAGAATTTAAATAAATATGGCACGTTCGATTAAAAAAGGTCCTTATATAGCTGCCCACCTTGAAAAAAAGGTACTGGCTATTAATGAAGGAAAAAACAAAAAGGGTGTGATCAAAACCTGGAGCCGCCGCTCTACGATCTCTCCTGATTTTGTAGGACACACATTTGCGGTGCACAATGGCAACAAGTTTATCCCTGTATACGTGACTGAGTTCATGGTAGGGCATAAGCTGGGAGAATTTGCTCCCACACGCCACTTCAAAGGACACTCTAAAAAGGATGGATAAATTAAAGTTTAAAAGTTCAATGTTTAAAGTTTAAAAGTGTAATGACTTCAATAACCTTAAACGCTCAAACTTTTAAACCCTTAAACGTATAAAAAAATGGAAGCAGTAGCTAAACTGAGAAATTATCCCACATCGCCCCGTAAGATGCGCCTGCTGGCTGACCTCATCCGTGGTCAGAAAGTAGAAAAGGTGCTGGCTGAGCTGGAGCACAATCCCAAGCACCCTGCAGTACCCCTGCGCAAGCTGGTGCTGAGCGCTATCAGTAACTGGAAACAAAAGAACGAAGGTGGTGATGAGAGCCAACTGGTTGTAAAAACCATTTTTGTGGATGGCGCCCGCACCCTGAAAAGGATGCGCCCGGCTCCCCAGGGTCGTGGCTACCGTGTACGCAAACGCAGTAACCATGTCACTGTGATTGTTGACACCAAGGAAAATAAAAACTAAAAGAACTTAATTAAACCAATAGTATGGGTCAAAAAGCAAATCCGATTGGTAACCGTTTAGGAATCATCCGTGGATGGGAATCTAACTGGTACGGCAGTAAAAAAGATTATGCCGGCAAGCTGATCGAAGACCACAAAATCAGGACTTACCTGAATGCCCGTATCAACAAAGGCGGCATTTCAAAGATTGTTATTGAGCGTACGCTGGGTAAGCTGATTGTTACCATTCACACTTCCAAGCCTGGTATCATTATCGGTAAAGGCGGTGGGGAAGTGGACCGTATTAAAGAAGAGCTGAAGAAGCTGACTAATAACGAGGATGTTCAAATCAATATCCTGGAAATTCGCCGCCCGGAGCTGGATGCGATGATCGTGGGTGATACGATTGCCCGCCAGATAGAAAACCGTATCAACTTTAAGCGTGCCACTAAAATGGCCATAGCTTCCGCACTGCGCATGGGTGCTGAAGGTATCAAGATCAAACTGAGCGGAAGGCTGAATGGTGCGGAGATTGCCCGTAGCGAGGAATTCAAGCAGGGTCGTGTGCCGTTGCATACTTTCCGTATGGACATTGACTATGCTAACGTATTTGCACAGACTGTATATGGTAAGATCGGCATCAAGGTATGGATCTGTAAAGGTGAAGTACTGGCTAAGCGGGACCTGAACCCCAACTTCATTGCCGGTGGTAAAAACGAAGGCGGCGCAGGTGGTGAAAGAAGAGAAAGAAGAGATGACCGCAGGGGCGGCGACAGGAGAGGCGGCGGACGCGGTGACAGAAGAAATTAAAAGCCTACGAGCTACGAGCTGTCAGCTACGAGCCGTAACAATAAAAATGAAAGTTTAATTGCTATAAGTAATAGTGCCAGGCACTCAAAGCTCATAGCTCAAAGCTGAAAAATATGTTACAACCGAAAAGAACGAAGCACAGGAAGATGCAGAAAGGCCGCATGAAAGGTGATGCGAAAAGAGGCACTACCATTTCTTTTGGCTCCTATGCGCTGAAGGCCCTGGACAGCCACTGGATTACAGACCGCCAGATAGAAGCGGCCCGCCAGGCGCTGACCCGTGAGATGAAAAGGGAAGGTAATGTGTGGATCCGTATTTTCCCGGATAAGCCTATTACCAAAAAGCCGGCAGAAGTGCGTATGGGTAAAGGTAAAGGTAACCTGGAGTACTGGGCGGCTGTGGTGCAGCCGGGCCGTATCATCTTCGAAATTGATGGTGTAAGCGAGCAGGTGGCCCGTGCCTCCTTATCGCTGGCGGCCGGTAAACTGCCGATCAAAACCAAGTTTATCATGAGAAGAGACCTGGTAACAGCATAAAAGATAAATGTGAGAATGTGAAAACAGGTAAATAAGCAGCGCAAAGGCTCATTTTCACATTGCCACATCGTCACATTTTCAAATTAAGAACTATGTCAAAGAAAGCAGATTTTGTAAAAAGCATACAGGGCCTGGAAGAGGCTGATCTGAAAGCCCGCCTGGAGGAAGATAAGCAGCGCCTGAAAAAGCTGGAGTTTGCCCATGCTATTTCACCATTGGAAAACCCGATGAGCATCCGCGGACTGCGCAAAGACATTGCACGTCTGCAAACCCTGTTAAAGTTAAAGCAACAGCAAGCATAAAAGAAGTTTAAAGTTGAACGTTTAAAGTCAAAAGTTCATTTGGAACCTTAAACCTTAAGCATTAAACCTTAAGCATTAAACACAGATAAATGGAAGCAAGAAATTTAAGAAAAACCAGGATTGGTGTGGTAACCAGCAACAAAATGACAAAAACCATTACTGTTGCCGTGGAAAGAAAAGTAAAGCACCCTATCTATGGTAAGTTCGTAAAAAAGACGACCAAATTCCATGCGCATGATGAGAAAAACGAATGCAGCATCGGCGATGTGGTAAAGATCATGGAGACCCGCCCCCTGAGCAAGACCAAGCGCTGGAGACTGGTGGAAGTGGTGGAAAAAGTGAAATAAGCCCCCTGAATCCCCCGAAGGGGGACCTGGGAAATACAATAATTGAATAAAGATTTTTAAAATTAAACCCCTCTTTTGGAGGGGATTGGGGAGGCCAAAATGATTCAGCAAGAAAGCCGGTTAAATGTAGCGGACAACAGTGGCGCCAAAGAGGTGCTGTGTATCCGTGTATTGGGCAATAGCGGACAGCGCTATGCAGGCATTGGCGACAAGATTGTTGTTACCGTAAAAGATGCGCTGCCGGCAGGAGGCATCAAAAAAGGTACGGTAGCCAAAGCGGTGATCGTACGCACTACCAACAAGCTGCGTCGCAAAGACGGATCGTACATCCGCTTTGATGATAACGCAGTAGTGATCCTGAACCAGGCAGACGAGCCCCGTGGCACCAGGATTTTTGGGCCGGTAGCCAGGGAACTGCGTGACAAAGGCTACATGAAAATCGTATCACTGGCGCCGGAAGTATTATAAAGAAACGGGCTTTAGTACCGTAACCATAAAAAGAAAGTTCAATTGCTATCAGCTTCCAGCTCATAGCTCAAAGCTAAAAGAAAATGAAAGCAAGATTTAAACCCAAGTACAATATCCGTAAAGGAGACAGCGTGGTGGTAATAGCCGGCGATGACAAAGCCCTGGATAAGCCCCGCCTGGTAAAAGAAGTACTGGTGGATGAGGCAAAAGTGATCGTGGAAGGTGTTAATATCATCACTAAGCACTCTAAGCCTTCTGCCCAGAATACCAAAGGCGGTATCGTGAAAAAAGAAGCGCCTATTCATATCAGCAATGTTATGTTATGGGATGCTTCGCAAAAAAGCGGCGCCCGGGTGACAAGGGTGAGGAAAGAAGGAAAAACGGAAAGGGTTTTTAAAGTAAAAAAAGCGCAGGGAGGTAAAAAATAATGAGTACAAAAACATACACCCCGAGACTGGCAGACAAGTACAAAAAAGAAGTTGTACCTGCCCTGGTAAAAAAGTTTGGCTACGGCAGCGTGATGCAGGCCCCCAGGCTGGAAAAAATATGCCTGAACCGAGGCGTGAACGGTGCTGTTTCTGACAAAAAGCTGGTGGATATCGCAGTAGAAGAACTGTCAAATATCACTGGCCAGAAAGCAGTAGCCACCAACTCAAAAAAGGATATCTCCAACTTCAAGCTGAGAAAGAGTATGCCTATCGGCGCCAGGGTAACGCTGCGCGGAGAAAAAATGTATGAGTTCCTGGATCGCCTGATAGCAGTGGCGCTTCCCCGTGTACGTGACTTCAAAGGCATCAATGAAAAAGCATTTGACGGACGCGGTAACTATACGCTGGGCGTAACCGAGCAGATCATTTTCCCCGAAATTGATATTGATAAGGTGAACAAGATCACAGGTATGGATATCACTTTTGTAACCACTGCCAATACTGACGAGGAGGCTTATGAGCTGCTGAAGGCGCTGGGAATGCCTTTCAAAAATGCGAAGAAGGAAGCAGTGAGCTAAGGAGAAAATACGTATTGTAAAAACAGAAATCAGAATAAAACATGGCAAAAACATCCGTAAAAGCCAGGCAACAGAAAAGAGAGCGAATGGTGGCCCATTATGCTGAGAAAAGAGCTGAGCTGAAAAAAGCCGGTGACTGGAAAGCATTGGATGAGCTTCCGAAAAACTCATCAAAAGTTCGCTTGAAAAACAGGTGCCAGCTTACAGGCCGTCCGAAAGGATATGTACGCTACTTTGGTATTTCCAGGGTTGCTTTGCGTGACATGGCACTGAATGGTAAAATACCAGGGCTGAAAAAGGCAAGCTGGTAAGAGAAAGTCTAATGTTCAGGGGCTAAAGTTTAAATGGTAAACGGTTTTGATTTTAGTAACAACCCGGAATATTAAACAGGAAACTTTAAACTTAACAATTAAACTTTTCCAATTATCCCGGTAACTATCGGGACGTAGGAGGGCAAAAAATATGGTAACAGATCCTATAGCAGATTTTCTGACAAGAATCCGCAACGCACAGATGGCCGGCCACCGCGTGGTGGAAATACCTGCCTCTAACCTGAAAAAGCGTATGACCGAGATCCTGTATAGCCAGGGTTATATCCTGAAATACAAGTTTGAGGATGACAACAAGCAGGGAGTGATCAAGATAGCCCTGAAGTATGATCCGGGCACCAAGCAGCCAGCTATCCACAGCATGGAGCGCATCAGCCGTCCGGGCCTGCGCCAGTATGCCAAGCCTGCTGAGTTTCGCCGTGTGAAAAATGGCCTGGGCATTGCTATTGTTTCTACTTCCAAAGGAGTAATGACTGATAAAGAAGCCAAGGCTCAGAACGTAGGCGGAGAAGTGCTTTGCTACGTGTATTAATTTAATAAGGCAGTATGCCGGTTTGGAAATGCGGCAATGGTTTCCAAATCATTTAAGGTTGACTGATAATATAAGTTCTCTATACGGAAACTGAACACTTTCAGCCTGCATTGCCAGATTAACAAATTATCAAATTGACAAACTAAGAATTATGTCTCGTATAGGAAAGCAGCCCATTACCATCCCGGCCGGTGTAACGGTAGCAGTGGGAAAAGATAATGTAGTGACTGTAAAAGGCCCGAAGGGCGAACTGAAAGAAGCAATTGACCGTGACATTACCGTGGAAGTAAAAGATGGTGCTGTCACATTTACCCGTCCTACCGACCAGATCCGTCATCGTGCGCTTCACGGATTGTCCCGTGCGCTGGTGGCCAACCTGGTAAAGGGAGTATCTGACGGATATACAAAAAAGCTGGAGCTGATCGGTGTGGGTTTTAAAGCTACCAACCAGGGCAACACCCTGGATCTGGCGCTGGGATATTCGCATAATATCATTTTTGAAGTGCCCAAAGAATTGAAAGTGGCTACTGTACAGGAAAAAGGGCAAAACCCGATCATCACACTGGAAGGCTATGATAAGCAACTGATAGGCCAGGTGGCAGCCAAGCTGCGCAGCCTGCGCAAGCCTGAGCCGTACAAAGGAAAAGGTGTGCGCTATGTAGGTGAGGTGGTGCGTAAGAAAGCTGGTAAGGCAGCAGGTAAATAAGGTTCAGTGTTTTAAGTTTAAGGTTTCATAGTTTATAAAAACCTTAAACACCCGGAACCTTAAACATTAAACTCAACATGTCCCTGGCAGCATCAGGGAGTAAAATAAAAAAGATGAACGCAAAAGCTAAATCACAAAGAAGGCAAAACATCCGCTTTAATATCCGTAAAAAGATTAGCGGAACGGGTGCTAAGCCCAGGTTGTCTGTATTCAGAAGCAACACGGAAATTTATGCGCAACTGATTGATGACATCCAGGGACAAACGCTGGCAGCCGCTTCTTCCAAAGACAAGGAAATTGCTGCGCAAAAGCTGGCGAAAGCGGACAAGAGCAAGCTGGTGGGCAGTGCTATTGCCCGTAAAGCCACTGAGCTGGGTATAAAGGAAGTGGTGTTTGACCGTGGCGGATACCTGTACCATGGCCGTGTAAAATCGCTGGCCGATGGCGCACGTGAAGGCGGCCTTCAATTCTAAGCAAATAATATTATCACTAAGAAACTTTTAATTACAAGCATATAATGTCAAAGTTTAACGCAAACAGGGTAAAAGCCGGCGACCTGGAACTGAAAGATAAGGTAGTAGCGATCAACCGTGTGGTGAAAACTACAAAAGGTGGCCGTGCTTTCAGCTTCTCCGCTTTAGTGGTGGTAGGTAACGAAAACGGTGTGGTGGGGCATGGCCTGGGCAAAGCCAAGGAAGTGCAGGAAGCCATTACCAAAGGCATTGAGGATGCCAAGAAAAACCTGATCAAAGTGCCCGTAATGAAAGGGACTATCCCGCATGACCAATGGGCTAAGGAAGGCGCTGCCAAAGTGCTTATTAAGCCTGCTGCTCATGGTACCGGTGTGATTGCCGGTGGCTCTATGCGTGCTGTGCTCGAAAGCGCCGGTATCACCGACGTACTTGCTAAATCACTTGGATCAGCCAACCCGCACAACGTGGTAAAAGCCACTTTTAAAGCCCTCGCTTTACTGCGTGAGCCTGTAAACGTGGCGAAAACAAGGACCCTGGGCCTGAAGAAAGTATTTAATGGATAATAAAAGTTTGAAGTTTAGAGTTTGAAGTTTAGAGTTTGATGTTTAAAGTTTGAAGCTTGATGTTGTTGATGACAACAGAACCTTAAACCTTAAACCTTAAACCTTAAACTTTGAACCCCGAACCTCGAACCTTAAACGAAATAAGGTATGAAAAAGATTAAGATAACACTGGTAAAAAGCGCAATTGACAGGCCGGAGCGCCAGAAGCTTACCCTGCAGGCTCTGGGACTGAATAAAACAAATGCTTCCAAAGAGGTAGAAGCCACTCCCCAGATATTAGGGATGATACGTAAAGTAACGCACCTGCTGAAGGTGGAAGAGGCTTAATAGTTTAAAGTCAGTCGGCAACCCCGAGACGGATAAAACGACCGGTTCCGGATTCCGGCTTTTGCTTTTTGAATTATAATTATTAACAAGCGAGGGGAAACAACCCCGTAAGTAAAAATTAAACAAATGAAACTTCATCAGTTAAAGCCCGCAAAAGGAGCTACACACAAAGAGAAAAGAATTGGCCGTGGTGATGGATCCGGCCACGGTGGCACATCTACAAAAGGTACAAAAGGCGGACAGAGCCGTGCCGGTTACAAACGCAAAATGGGCCACGAAGGCGGGCAGATGCCTGTACAGCGCCGTATCCCCAAGCGTGGATTTAATAATATTCACCGGGTAGAGTATAAGGTGTTGAACATTGGCCAGGTTGACCAGTTGGCAGAGAAATATAACATTACAGAGTTTACGCTGGAAAATCTTTATATCAATAACCTGATCAGCCAGACCGACCGGGTAAAGCTCCTGGGCAACGGGGAACTGAAAGGTAAGTTTACATTCCGTGTAAATGCCGTGAGCGAAAAGGCTAAAGCAGCCATCGAAGCAGCAGGCGGAACCGTTGAAATAGTAAAGTAAATTTCACTAACTTGCACGGACGCATTCAGAAAATGCGTCTTTTATGTTTTAAGGGCTCTTAAATTACTTTAATTCCCGTGAAAAAATTTATTCAAACACTTAAGAATATCTGGAGCATCGAGGAGCTGAGAGGCAAAATCCTTTTCACCCTGATGATGATTGTAGTATACAGGGTGGGGTCTCACATTGTTTTACCCGGTATTGATCCCATCAAGCTGGAGCTGAATACAGGTGAAGGCGGCAACGGTATCCTTGATATGATCAACACGTTTGCCGGAGGCGCTTTTAACATGGCTTCCATTTTTGCCCTTGGCATCATGCCCTATATCTCTGCTTCTATCTTTATGCAACTGATGACCGTACTGGTACCCAAGTTTCAGAAGATGCAGAAAGAGGGCGACAGCGGACGTAAAAAAATCAACCAGTATACACGTTACCTTACCGTGGCGGTAACCATTGTACAGGCATCTGCATACGTGGCATACCTGAAGCAAACATCAGGCGGTGCCATCATGCCGGAGTTCCTGGGTTATTTCTGGGTTACTACCGTCATCGTACTTACTGCAGGCACCCTGTTTGTGATGTGGATGGGTGAAAAGATTACGGATAAAGGTTTAGGAAACGGTACTTCACTGATCATCATGATCGGTATCCTGGCCCGTCTTCCGCAGTCATTTGTACAGGAGCTTACTGCTAAATCCACCCGTACAGGCACTATCCTGATATTCGTGGTGGAAATCGTGGTGCTGATTGCTATTATCCTTGGTTGTATACTGCTGATCCAGGGTGTGCGGAAAGTGCCGGTAAACTATGCTAAGCAAATAGTAGGCAACAGGCAGTTTGGCGGAGCCCGCCAGTTTTTACCGCTGAAGGTTAACAGCGCCGGTGTAATGCCTATCATCTTTGCGCAGGCTATCATGTTCCTGCCTACTTTGTTTACCTTAAACAGGGCCGATGATATATCCCGGATGTTTACAGACCACCAGAATATCTGGTACATGGTTATTTACTCCATAGTGGTAATAGGGTTTACCTTCCTTTATACTGCATTAATATTTAACCCCAAGCAAATAGCGGAGAACCTGAAGCAGAACAATGGCTTTATACCTGGTGTAAAGCCCGGCCAGCCAACGGCTGACTATATCGGCAACGTGATGGATAAAATCACCTTCCCGGGCGCTATCCTGCTGGCTTTTGTGGGCATATTGCCCGGTATTATCCAGACAATCTTTGGTATGACGCAGAGCTTCTCTACTTTCTTTGGAGGTACCTCTATGCTGATCATGGTAGGGGTGGTGCTGGATACGCTGCAGCAAATAGAAACTCAACTGCTCATGCGCCAGTATGATGGCCTGATGAAGAGCGGCCGGATACAGGGAAGGCAAACAACCTCTGCCGTACAATATTGATTTTTACAAATTCCTATAAAAGAACCGGCAGGCTCAGCACTTGCCGGTTCTTGTTTTTTTAGGATATTTGCAGGATGATAATTTGCAAAACAGAAGAGCAGATCAGCCTGATGCGCAACAGTGCCCTGCTGGTAAGCAGCACGCTGGCAGAGGTGGCACAGGTATTGCGCCCGGGCATCACTACGCTGGAGCTGGATGTACTGATCGGAAAAATCATACGTGACAACAGGGCGGTGCCTTCTTTTCTCAATTACAATGGTTATCCTTACAATTCCTGCATTTCTGTAAACGATGTGGTGGTGCATGGATTTCCTAATAAAAAAGAGCTGCAGGAAGGAGATATTATATCAGTGGATATCGGGGTGATACTTGATGGCTGGCATGGTGATCATGCTTATACATTTGCTATTGGTGACCCCGGTATGGATGTGATGCGGCTGATCCGGGTAACAAAGGAATCGCTGTATAAAGGAATTGAAAAAGCAATAGCGGGCAACCGTATTGGTGATATAGCATACGCCATACAGGAGCATACGGAAAAGAAACATGGATACGGGGTGGTGCGTGAACTGGTGGGGCACGGGCTGGGCAGGAGCCTGCATGAAGATCCACAGGTGCCTAACTATGGAAAAAGGGGAAGCGGACCGAAGTTGCGTGAAGGTATGGTGCTCGCTATAGAGCCCATGATCAACCTGGGTACAAAGGATGTGTTTACAGAGCGGGATGGATGGACTGTACGCACTAAAGATGGCAAAGCATCAGTACATTTTGAGCACGATGTAGCCGTAAAAAAAGGGAAGGCCGACATTCTGTCCGATTACAGCCGTATAGAAAAAGCAGAGCAGGCAAACCCGCATTTATTTACGATGTCAAAAGATACAGCAGCAGCCCCTCTCTCATAGCGGGGCTTTTTTATCAGGTTATTTTTATTTATGAGCAAACGAAAGCTGGTAGTAGCAGGGGGCGGCGCAGCCGGTTTTTTTTGTGCCATCAATGCGGCCCGGCTGCAGCCGGGCCTCGAAGTTACTATTGCAGAAAAAACAGGTAAGCTGCTTTCAAAGGTAAAAGTAAGCGGTGGTGGCCGGTGCAATGTGACACATGACTGCAATGACATCAGCGATATGAGCCGCATGTACCCAAGAGGGACAAACTTTGTCAGGAAAACATTTCACCAGTTTTTTACAACAGATACTATCGAATGGTTTAAGGAAAGGGGAGTGCAGCTCCGGGCCGAAATGGACGGACGAATGTTCCCGGTTACGGATTCTTCGCAAACGATCATAGACTGCCTGTTGCGGGAAGCTTCCCGGTACCAGGTGAATATCCTGATGAATACGGCCATAATAAAAACGGGCTACCTGGATAACGGCCGGTTTCATTTA
>DAOLFO010000380.1:0-2837 GCA_035326305.1 Chitinophagaceae bacterium | reverse complement strand
GGTGCGGTAGCTCAGTCGGTAGAGCAAAGGACTGAAAATCCTTGTGTCGGCGGTTCGATCCCGCCCCACACCACGAAGAAAGCCAAGCGATTATAACGAATGTTGTAGTCGCTTTTTTTGTAACGCTACAACAAAAGCAAAACAGTTCTAAAAAGGGTGCTAACCTTGTCATTGACTATGCTATTTGGCATTATTAGCAACCAGCCCGTAACCGGGCTTTCTGCAGGTAGTTAAGCAGAATGGGTTACTCAGGAATTTGCCGCATCTCCACAGTTCCTTTGTTATTGTCATTAACAAGTTCTCCGTTTTTGAGCTTTTGCACGATGAAGCCATCTTGCTTAAGTTCAAAATCAAAAATCAGATCATGATCCTGGGAATAACGATCAATGATGCGCCACTTCATTCTATTTACATTTTCCAAATTTGTTTCGGAAGACTCTTTGTAAAAGACCATGGCACAGGAGGAAGGCCCGGGCACATAAAAACTATCTCTCCGTTCTTCTACGAAGCGCTTGATCAGGCTATCATTTGCGGGCGTATCTTGATAATCCCGCACTAAGTAATGGGCTCCTTTGACATGGTAGATGCGACCATTCGTTTCGGCTGTGGTATCATAATCTAAAATACTCAGCGGAATTATTGTGATTTCTTTTTGCTGAATGGAGCAGGAAAGCAGGCTCCATACAATACAGGTAAAAACCGATAGTTTCAATGTGTCAATATTAGGGTTGATATGCGCATTTTTTAATCCGATACAGATGGCTTATCCTTTCCTTCCTCCCTCTTTTTTACCACCAGCACCCAGTCATTATCTAGGGGCAAATATCCCATATCATAGCAATAATAATATGTTTTGGCATTTTTGGTATGGTAGGTATGGGTAAAATAGGAAAAAGAAAACCCGGCGCTCAGCAACTCCCGGCGGGTTGTTTTAACCATATCCGGGTGGCCGGTCAGCAGTTCAGCCAGCAGCCGGCGGTTACGTAGCAACGTGCTGTTTATTTTTTTAATGAAGCGTGTGGTTTCGCTATGCGCATTTTGCCGGTTGTTATAACTGTTACGGCAAAAATCATTGCAGAATTTTTTATCGCTTCTTCCTTTTACGGGCTTATGGCAGTTTTGGCAGAGAGGTGGGTGTACTGGCATTGGTGTCAATAGTTTAGCGGTAGAAAAGTACAAAACTTATCCGGGTATAAACGTTTATACCCGTTTAATAGCCGGTATAGTCGGATAAAAACCGGGTAGGAGCCATACGCCACGGCATCTTTGTGGTGCTGGTAAAATAGTTGCCGGCTGAAATAAATAAATAAATAACCGCTCCGCCTGGCGGGGCACAAAACAAAAAGTTATGTACGCATTAAAAAACAAAGTACAGTTAATCGGGCACCTGGGCGCCAAACCAGAAGTAAAGAAAACAGAAGCAGGTAAAAAGCTGGCTGTGTTCAGCATTGCCACCAGCGAAACATACCGTACTGCAAAGGGGGAGAAAGTGACCGATACACAGTGGCACCGGGTGGTGGCCTGGGGCAAGGTAGCCGATATTGCTGAGCAATATTTAGACAAAGGAAAAGAAGTGGCGATAGAAGGCAAGCTGGTAAACCGTTCTTATAATGATAAGGAAGGCAATAAGCGGTACATTACCGAAATACAGGCAGGTGAGATATTGCTTTTAGGGGCTAAGGCGGCATCCTGAATGTTGTTTGCAGGTATTCATTTATTAAGCCTGCGGGCATAATTATTCACATTTGCGGAGGGCTGCACGGGGCTATACCATTTATCCCCTATCTTTTCATAACAATTAATTTATGGTAACCCCTGCACCCCCCGCCTACCGCCTGATCAGCGGTCATGGCTTTGCCGAAGTCCGGCAGCATCTTCACAACCAGCAACAGGCGCTTTACATACTACAGCCCTTTCAGGCGGGAGAAACAATCGCCGCTTTTAGTGCAGGTACTATCAGTGCAGAGCCTACCTATCTCACGGTGCAGGTTGGCAATGCGAAGCATATCACGCTTCAGCCGGAATTTCTGCAATACATTAATCATAGCTGCGCCCCGAATGTATTTTTTAATACCACCACTATGGAGCTTACCGCCCTGCGGGATATTGCTGCAGGGGAAGAGCTAACATTTTTTTATCCCTCTACCGAATGGGAGATGACTCAGGCCTTTCAATGTTATTGCGGCCATGCAAATTGTATCGGCGAAATAAAAGGGGCAAAGTTCCTGGCTGCAGAGCAGCTAAAGGGATACCTGCTTACAGATTTCATCATGCAGCAACTGGCAGAGAATGCCGGCCGTAAAGTAGCCTGACATGATAAGCCTGGCAGAAGCAAAAAAGTTGTTTTCACCTTACAGGGTTTGGGTGCTGGCTCCGCAGATAAGCGCTGCTGACGCCAATATTGATTATTACTACGATTTTTCTCAAAGCATTGCTGAATATACCAGTGTGTTTGATGAACTGCAGGTGCCCTGGCAATGGCAACCGGTAACACTGACAGATTACAAAGAAATAATTAAAAGAATAAAAGATTCGGAACACAGCGGGCCCGTTCCCCTTGTATTAAATCTTTGTGATGGTGATGAAATAAACGGGGCTCCGGGCGTGTCTGTCATCAGGGAGCTGGACAGGCACCGACTGATTTATACCGGTGCGGACACACATTTTTATATCATTACCACTTCTAAAATTCCGATGAAGAAGGCTTTTGATAAGGGCTTGGTACCACATGCTGCCTGGAGGGTCATTTCCGGAAGCCGGGGAGCTTTAAAGGGCCTGGCAAATCGTATTGGCACGCCAATGATTATTAAACCGGCTGTTTCCGGGGGAAGCATGGG
>DAOLFO010000048.1:0-14536 GCA_035326305.1 Chitinophagaceae bacterium | reverse complement strand
TCAGCGCAGCGGACACGATATCAAAGGCAGCATTGGCATCATCAATTACTTCTACAATGACATTGATCTCCGGGTCGTTCAGCAGCACATTTTTATCGGTGGTAAACAGGTCTGCCGGTGCATTCCTTTTTTTCTCCGGGTTTTTGATGCATACTTTTTTCAGGGTTGCTTTCAGGGATGGTGTTTGCTGCAGTACCCTGTACAGGCCTTCGCCCACCACACCAAAGCCAAAGAGGCCGATTGTTAACTGTTTATGTGTTTCCATGTTGTGCGTCAGTGATTGACTATTTTTAAGTGATTAGAGGTTTTGGATTGAATAAATTCTTTTAATGCAGCTTCTATTTTATCGTATTCCAGCAGGAAGCCGTCATGACCAAAGTCGCTGGGTATGGTCAGCAGCGATGAGCCGGCAATATTTTTATTTAAATATTCCTGCTCTGCAATCGGGTACAGCACATCAGAACTGATGCCAATAACCAGTGTGCGGGCTTTTATGCGTGATAAAGCGGCTGCAGTGCCGCCACGGTTCCTGCCGGTGTCATGGCTGTCCATGCTTTGTGTAAGCCGGTAATAGCATAGGGCATGAAACCGGTTTACCAGTTTGGTGCCCTGGTAGCGCTGGTAGTTGTCCGATGCATAGGTAATGTTATCAACCAGCGGAACAAATGCCTTATCCCTTGCCTGTGTAAGGTCGTAACCATTGTAATGCCGGTAAGAAAGCAGTGCAATGGAACGGGCGGCCGCCAGTCCTTTCTGCCCGGCATCAGGCCGCTTTTCCAGCCAGGTGCTGTCTGCTTCAATAGCCATGCGCTGTGAGGCATTAAATGCGATGCCCCAGGGCGACAATACAGCATTGGTGGCAATGGGCACGATATGCTCAAACAGCTCAGGCTCTTCTATGGCCCACTCCAGCAATTGCATACCGCCGGTGCTGCCGCCTAAGCCGCAAAATATTTTTTGAATACCCAGCGCATTTTTTAAATGCTGATAGGTTTTCACCATATCACGAATGGTAAAGGCCGGGAAATCGTGGTAAAAGGGTTTTCCGTTTTCCGGGTTTGTGCTCAGCGGCGAAATGCTTCCATAAGGGCTGCCGGGCTTATTGACACAAATGATAAAATACCGGGAAGGATCAAAAAAGCGGCCATCGCCTACCAGGCCGGGCCACCATTCAGCAGGGTTGCTGTTGGCTGTGAGCGCATGAAATATCCATATCACATTATCTTTTGCTGCATTCAGCTTTCCATGCGTGGTATATGCGAGGTGAAAGCCATCCAGGCTGGCGCCTGACTCCAGCCTGAATGGTTGCTCATATTTAAAAACAGATATCATACTGATTGTTCTCTTATGCTACAGCTTCTGTTGAAAAAACTTTGGCAAAGGCCTGCTCCACATCTGCCTTTATATCTTCTATATGCTCCAGGCCTGCACTGATGCGTACCAGGTTGGGCAATACACCGGCTGCTTCTCTTTCCTTATCACTTAGCTGCTCATGCGTGGTGGATGCCGGGTGAATGGCGAGCGACTTGGCATCACCTACATTTGCCAGGTGGCTGATGAGCTGCAGGGAGTCAATAAACTTCCGGCCATTATCTGCACCTCCTTTGATACCAAACTGCAATACACCTCCGGCGCCGCGGGGCAAATATTTTTTTGCTAACTGGTAATATGGGCTTGAGGGCAGGCCCGGGTACCATACATACTCCACCTGCGGATGCTGCTCCAGCCACTCTGCCAGTTGCTGTGCGTTTTGTACGTGCCGCTCAAGGCGAAGCGATAATGTTTCCAATCCCTGTAAAAGCAGGAAGGAGTTGAACGGGCTGAGCGACGGGCCAAAATCACGCAGGCCCTCCACACGGGCACGAATGGCAAACGCAATATTGGGCAGGCCCAGCGGATTGCCTTCTCCGAACACATCCCAGAATTTTAAACCATGATAACCTTCAGAAGGTTCAGTGAATTGTGGAAATTTTCCATTGCCCCAGTTATAGTTTCCGCCATCCACTATCACACCGCCAATAGAAGTGCCATGCCCGCCTATCCATTTGGTGGCAGATTCCACCACGATGTTTGCGCCGTGCTCCAGCGGGCGAAACAGGTAGCCGCCTGCGCCAAACGTATTGTCTACGATTAATGGCAGGTCATACTCTTTGGCAATAGCGGCAAATTTTTCAAAATCGGGAACATTGAGCCGCGGATTACCGAATGTTTCTAAATAAATAGCTTTTGTGTTTTTGTCAATCAGGGGTACAAAACTTTCCGGATTATCACCATCGGCAAAGCGGGCCTCTATTCCCAGTCTTTTAAAGGAGACCTTAAACTGGTTGAAGGTGCCGCCATATAAATAAGAGGAAGTAATAAAATTATCGCCGGCCTGCAGGATATTGGTCAGCGCCAGGAACTGGGCTGCCTGCCCTGAGCTGGTCGCCAGTGCGGCCACACCACCCTCCAGTGCAGCAATGCGCTGCTCAAACACATCGGTGGTGGGGTTCATAATGCGGGTATAGATATTACCAAACTGGCGCAGGCCGAAGAGGTCTGCTGCGTGTGTGCTGTTATCAAACTGGTACGAGGTTGTCTGGTAAATAGGCACCGCCCTTGATTTGGTAGTCGGGTCAATTTGCTGACCAGCGTGCAGTTGCAGGGTTTCGAAGCGAAGATTGTTGCTCATAGCAAAATGTTTAAAAAGTTTAGAATTCAGGAAAATGTTCAGCAAAGAGTACAGTAGGCCGGGGCAGGGGAAGAAAGCATTAAGCCATACAACAACAGCAACAACACATCGCCGGCAGGCGGAATGTGAAAAGGTTTGTTGGTTGTGCTGTCATGTTGTTTGAAGATTACTCTACGAAAGTAGTAGGGTATTTTGTCTCTGGCAAATTTTATTCTTCGCTCCGGCTTAATAATCTGTTAAGGATCGGCGGCTGAACGGTTGTTTGTTTTTACGGAATCCTGCATTTGCTTTGTTGTTTGTTTTTGGATCATCGTTACCAGCTTTAAACATGATGAAATAATTGATAAACAATACAACTTACCAGGAAGAGGCTATCGGAGAGCGGCAATAAAAAAGCTCACCCGATAAATCAGATGAGCTTTCACTATTTTGAGGAGTGCTTTTATAAAGCTTTGAGTCTGACTTATCTTACTCCTGTTTGATATACAGAAGATGGAATTGGCACCTTTTCCGCCTGCAGGGCAGGTGGAGAGGTTGTCAAGGCTTCATCGGGCCATATCCCTCAGCCTTTCTTGATAAGTGGTCCGGCTATGCCGGTATAAAAGAACTGGCGCAAAGATACATGGGTAACTGTCCGGATGCAAATTTTTTTATGTTATCGTTTGCGCAGCAGCCTGTACAAAAAAACCGCCCCGGTAAACGGGGCGGCTGGTATTCAAAGAAGGTATAGATTTATATAGTTAAAATATTACTCTTGCACAGGGGTAACAACCACTGTTTCCTGGATCATTTTGCTGCCGCTGAAATGCACAGGTTTTACTTTCACTACTTCTTTGGCTTTTACATTTTTGGCCTTGGCTGTTTTTTTAGGAGCTGCTTCTGCTTCAGGCTGAGCTTCTTCTTCCACAGCCGGTAAAAAGGCGGTGGCCGGGTTTTCAGCATTGTAAGTGCAGCCAACACACACATTCAGCACATTGGCATCTTTATCATAGATAAGCACTCCCTCAGCTATGTCTTTGGCTTCTTCACCTTCTCCCACTTTTTGTGCAGGGATTTTGTAAGTAGCAGGCGACTGGCGCAAAGTGGCTTTTATCGTACCATAGGGCAAACCTTCTACCCATACCAATCCTTTGTTAGAAGGATCCAGGGAAATCGTTACGGCAGAAGCCTGCCCTTCTTTGTTTGTCAGTTCATACTTACCAATCACCGGGAAGATTTTTTCAGTAGTCAGCGCTTCCGGCATGGGCTGCAGTTTGTAAGTCTCTGCTGTCCAGTTGTTGTATTTGTCCTTGCTGACAGGCGCTTCGGTTGTCACAGGGGTGGCAGGCTTGATAGTATCTTCTGTTTGGGCCATTGCCGCACCGGCAAAAAATACAGCCATACCTGCTATTAAAAGGGTCTTTTTCATAAAAATTACTTTTTTAAAATGTTGTTGATACCTGGTTTGCCGAACCTTTTCGAAATATTGTGCCAAAAATTGGTTTTGCCCCCGAAATGCGAAAAAAACATGAAAAAAAATGATAATGGATGCCGCTTTCAGGGGTATTAGCTGGTTTTTGCGTGATTAGCTCCCGGAGTTCAAGTAACTTCGTTGCCCGCAATTTATTATGAAAAGAAAGGAATCAGCCCCGGTAATGGATCTGCCGGAGAAGGAAAGCATAGAAGTATTCGGAGCCCGGGTACATAACCTGAAGAATATAGATATCAGCATCCCCAAAAATCAACTGGTGGTCATTACCGGCATCAGCGGCAGCGGCAAGTCATCGCTGGCATTTGATACCGTATATGCAGAAGGCCAGCGCCGGTATATGGAAACGTTTGGTGCTTATGCACGGCAGTTTATAGGCGATATGGAGCGGCCGGACGTAGATAAGATCACGGGTCTTTCCCCGGTTATTTCCATTGAGCAAAAGACTACCAATAAAAATCCCCGGTCAACAGTAGGCACCATCACCGAAGTATATGATTTCTTCCGTCTTCTTTTTGCCCGTGTGGGGCAGGCTTATTCCTATAATACCGGCAAGCCAATGACCAAATGGAGTGAAGAAGAGATCGTAGAGAATATCATGGATCGCTTTGCCGACAAAAAGATCAGCTTGCTGGCGCCGCTGGTAAGGGGGCGCAAGGGCCATTACCGGGAACTGTTTGAGGATCTGCGGAAGAAGGGCTACTTAAAGGTCAGGGTAGACGGTGAAATACTTGACCTGGTACCCAAGATGCAGGTAGACCGCTATAAGATACATGATATAGAGCTGGTGGTGGACCGGCTGCAGGTATTGGAAGATATGAAGGCAAGGCTGAGCCAGAGCGTGCAGCAAACGCTGAAGCTTGGTAAGGATATGCTGTTTGTAGCCCCGCTGGAGGAAGAAGTGAAAGGATCAAAGAAAAAAAATGCTTCCCTCTTTGATACGCCTGCAGCAAAAGAAGCGCAATACTCCAAAATGCTGATGTGCGCCGATACAGGCATCAGCTATGAAGAGCCATCGCCCAATGCTTTTTCTTTCAATTCGCCGTATGGCGCCTGCCCGGTATGCAGGGGCCTGGGCACCACTTACCATGTAAACATGGAAGCGGTGATACCTGACAGCAGCGTCAGCATAAAAGACGGGGGTATTGCACCGCTGGGCGGGGAAAGGGAAGCGCAGGTGTTTCGGCAGGCACAGGAACTGGCCAGGAAGCATAAAATATCGCTGACAAAACCTGTGGGCGAAATACCGCAGCAGGCGCTCAATATTTTGCTGTATGGCAATGAAGAAGGTGTGGAAGCAGAGATAGACTTTGATAACATGAAATACGATCCGCAGGCGCCCTATGAAGGGATTGTAAATATGCTGAAGCGCTGGTTTAATAACGGTTACAGTGAAGGGCTGAGAGAATGGGCAGAAGGCTATATGCAGCTAAAACCCTGCGAAGCCTGCGGAGGTTCCCGGTTGAAAAAAGAAAGCCTGTGGTTTAAGATTGATAACCGGAATATTTCGGAGCTGAGCGAAATGAACCTTGATAACCTGGCTGCCTGGCTGGATGGCCTTGAGCTGCGTATCAGCAATAAGCAAAAGCTGATTGCCAAAGATATACTCAAGGAGATCCGGGAGCGGCTCGGGTTTTTGCTCAATGTGGGGCTTACCTACCTTACGCTCAACAGGCCTTCCAAAACATTAAGTGGCGGAGAGTCACAGCGCATACGGCTCGCCACACAGATAGGATCGCAGTTGCAGGGCATTACTTATATCCTGGATGAGCCGTCTATCGGCCTTCACCAGCGGGATAATCATAAGCTGATCGGCGCCCTGCAAAACCTGCGGGATATTGGCAACAGCGTGCTGGTGGTGGAGCATGACAAGGATATTATGCTGGCGGCCGACTACCTGATTGATATCGGTCCCAAAGCCGGCTATCATGGGGGAAAGGTAGTGGCTAAAGGAAAACCGGGGGAATTGCTGAAGCTGGATACGATCACTTCAGGATACCTGAACGGAAAATACTCCATACCAACACCTGCTGAACGACGGCCGGGAAATGGTAAAGCATTAGAATTAAAAGGAGCAAAAGGAAATAACCTGCAGGGAGTAAGTGTAAAATTCCCGCTGGGAAAATTTATTGTAGTAACAGGAGTGAGTGGCAGCGGCAAGTCTACCCTGATCAACGAAACGCTGTACCCGATCTTATCGGCCCATGCTTACGGTTCGAGAGTGACGCCGCTTGAATATAAATCGGTAAAAGGACTGGAGCATATTGATAAGGTGATTGAGATCGATCAGTCGCCTATTGGCCGTACACCCCGCAGCAACCCGGCTACTTATTGCGGTTTTTTTACAGAAATAAGAAACCTCTTTGCTTCCATTCCTGAAGCAAAGATCAGGGGGTATAATGCGGGACGTTTTTCTTTTAATGTAAAGAGTGGCCGCTGTGAAGTGTGTGAGGGGGGCGGTATGCGGGTAATTGAAATGAATTTTTTACCGGACGTATATGTGCATTGTGAAAAATGTAATGGCAAAAGGTATAACAGGGAAACGCTGGAGATAAGGTACAAAGGCAAATCCATTGCTGATGTGCTGGAGATGACAGTAGAGGAGGCCGTGGCATTCTTTCAGCCGGTGCCCTACATATACCGCAAGATAAAAGTGCTGGAAGAAGTGGGGCTGGGATATATCACTCTTGGGCAATCTGCAGTTACACTTAGCGGTGGCGAAGCCCAGCGGGTAAAGCTGTCTACCGAGTTGGGAAAGCGGGATACCGGCAAAACTTTTTATATACTGGATGAGCCTACCACCGGCCTGCATTTTGAAGATATCCGCCACCTGCTTGATGTGCTTAACAAATTAGTGGAGCGTGGCAATACAGTGCTGGTGATAGAGCATAATATGGATGTGATCAAAGTGGCGGATCATGTGATAGACCTGGGCCCGGAAGGAGGAGATGGCGGAGGCCGTATTTTATTTGAAGGCACTCCTGAAGAGCTGGTAAAGAATGAGGAAAGCTATACTGCACAGTTTCTCCGCAACGAACTTTAGGTGAGGTGTCAAAGTGAGAAGGCCGCAATGATGATATCACTGCGGCTTTTTTTATATAGTATAAACGGGTTAGTCGGTTACAGGCTGTCAGGGCTGCTGCTGATCCGGGGCTGGTGCGGATGGAGCCTGGGAAGAGGCGGCTGGTTTGACAGGAATTTTAATAATACCGGCAGCTACCAGTATGCCGGCAATGCCTGCTGCGATGGCAAACCAGGGGCCGATCCCCGGCTTGGAAACAACACCCGTTTGCGGGTTGGTGCCGGTCTGTGTTAAGGTGATGATGGCGCCGAGTGCAATGGCAGCAAATGAAGCAAGGACAATCAGTTTGCCATTGGCATCGAAAGGCTTTAGCTTATCGCCCATCAGCGTAGCAGCAATAATGCCGAATATGCCTGCCATGGAGATAAAGCCCCAGTTGGCAAATCCATTCTGTGAGTTTTCGGCTACCCAGCCAAATCCCTGCTGTTGCAGCTTGGTCCAGGGCAGCAGCATAGAGGTGGAGCCCACAGTGGCAATGACGGAAACCCAGATACGTATGGGATGGTATGTGGCAGCCATAGTAATGATTTTTTGGTGATGCTGCAAGCTATGGCTTAGCCGCAGCGGCAGCAATACATAATTTTTAGTAGATAAAATGAAAAGCCCCGGCTTTTGGGGCCGGGGCGGTTTATAACGAATATGCTTATGATGCAGGAGGTGTGGGTGGTGTTGGAGGAGCAGGGGGCGGTGGGGGCGGAGCAGAAGTGCCGGATTTTTTAAGGTCCGGTAGCTGTATTACGCCTGCTGTAGCAGCCAATCCTGCCGCACCTACAATAAGGCAGATGATCAGCCCAAAACCAGGTGAGGATTTGAAGATTTGGTTGCCTACGCTGAGTACACGGATCAGGAAAATAACTGCTCCGAGAACGATCAAACCGAAGCCGCCCAGCGCTACCAATCTCATATTTCCTTCAAAGGGTTTTGACTTATCTTCTAATAAGGAAGCAACGACTACAGCAATGATGCCCAGGAAGGAAAGCCATCCCCAGCCCTTGAAGCCGTTTACAGTCCCCTTAACCATCCCGAACCCGCCAAATCCGCCAGAGTAGGTTTGCCAGGGCAGCAGAAGGGTGATTAAAGCTACTGCTGCAAAAAGCAGTGCATAGATTTTCTGTTTGTGCAGATTTAAATTTTCCATACCGTTATGTTGCTGGTTTTGTTGAAGCCTACTCGTATGGCTTTTCGGCATCCGCCCCTGATCTTTTCAGGATGAGCTATTAAAATCAGAATGTATTAAAGTTAAAGCCTCTTGGTCGCATGACGGATTTCAGGATCTCGGTTTGTATCAGCCCGACTATAATCATTGCTACAACCGTGATAAGGATGATAACAGCAAGATAAGCCACCTGCTTGTCTTCTGTTGTTTTTTTCATGATGGGTATGCCTGTATATAATGGGTAAATAGCATAGAGCATACAAAGGATAACCAGGATGCTCAATGCCGGGAATAGCAGGAATATAGCGCCCACATAAGCGGCAGTAAGTGAATAGGCGGATAACTGAAACGACTTACGCCAGTTTTTTTCTGATTGAAATGTTTGTGAGAGCACATCAATGATAGCGGCAACTATAAAGACAGTGATGATGCTCATAACGACATAAAGCACCGTACCAATGAGGCCTGCTTTGATGCTGGCAGTGCTGCCTCCAAGAGCCCCGACGCTTTTGCCAATCAGGCCCTGGCCGATAAAAGTGGCGACTGCGCCTATGGACAGGAGGGGTAATACATAAGAAGTAAGGATGGTGCTGACACTGGTGGTTTCCTGCTCTACCTTCAGCCATTCCTGCCTGGGGGTAATCAGGATGTTTTTGGCCCGGTCTATAACATTAATTCCGTGGGAGGTGGCAGTGCCCTGGGCTGTTTGTTGCTGATCCATTGCTATCGGGTTTACTTTTTAATGAGTTACCGGTTTGGATTCAACCTTCCTGGCGGGTACTGTCCTTCAGGTTTACTATAACCAAAGTAGCAATCTTTTTTTACAATCAGCGGGGGTGGGGCTATTATTTTTTTAACGGGTTAATCACAGTATTGTAAAATTGCCTGGTGTGGAAAATTTGGCCGGGAAGGGCATAAAAAAGCCCGATAAGCAATGGCAGAAAGTGTTTAATAAAATATGTACTAAATGAGAGTACCAATAGAGAACGGATCAGGTTTGATCAACCAGGGTATCAGATTCTATTAAGCTCTCTGCCGCTTATCAGGACTGTCTTTATAATAACTTGACTTAATGTATATCAAACTCGCCATGATCAGCTTCTTCATCGCCGGAAAAAACGCTGTAGACGTACTTGCCTTTTTCCAGCCCGCTGATTTTTTCACGGTCGCCGGTTTTCATTTTAAAATGTTTCATGAGCGTGCCTTCCAGGTCAAAGACAAAAAAATCTATTTTAAGCCCATGTGCCTGTTTGGCCTCTACGTACATGGCTTTTTTGGAGGGGTCAGGGTATATTTTAATAAAACGCTTGACCATGCCAGACGCTGCGGCAGGTTGCTGCTGTATTTGCTCCCCCGCGGTCGCTCCTTCTTTTGATAAAGGCAGCCAGGTCAGGCCACATATAAATGATATGGCGACATAGTGGTGCAGTGAAGAAAACTGTTTCATAAAATATAGGGTTTCGGATTATTATGTCTTCCGGTACAGGTACCGTTATTATGCTAATAGAATACAGGGCAGCGCATCTGCCTCCTGGCCCGGCTGTTGCCATCGCTATTGCCCAGTCTCCATCCTACACGTATCAGTGTGGAGAAGAATGCATCATTATCCTTGGGATCGCCGCGTTGCTCATTGATTGTTGATCCGGGATTCTGATAAACAGGAAATGTTCCCCTGTAGTGCAATCTTCTTGCCCTGGCAGCATCAGTTGCAGACAGGTAGTTGTCAAATAATACCGGGTCAATATAATTGGTGCTTACATCGTCAATATAGTCGGTAAAGAGCTGCCGGTGTAAGACTTCCAGGCCTACATAAAAGTTCTCCTTTATAAAATATTTTACACCAATACCCATTGGTATCTCATGCTGCCAGAGCTTGTATGGCTTCCGGTCAGGGTACTCGGCCATACCCTGTCCTTCGAGCATGAGTGGTTTCAACTCCACCCACTGTCCGTCAATATCCTGGCTTTAGGATTATATTTCATCATACCAAAGCCAATCACTCCGTACGGCCTGAGCTTTCCCTGTAGCCCGTCATATTTTTCAAAGAGGGTGGTAGGGTACACTTCAGCCGTCAGCATGGCTTCAAATGCGGATGTTTTAAAGCTCAGGTTCCGTTGCAGGCGGTATATCTCTGCGCCTCCCTTATCGGGTGCTTTTTTATCATCACCTTCCAATACTCCATGGCTTATGCCAAGGCGGAATCCTAAAAGCTCCGATGGGTGGTAGCTGACATAAATGGCTTTTCCCAGCTTTGTCAGCGGCAGGTCAACGTCTTTGACAAAGCCTTTGCCAATACCTGCGCTGCCGCCCAGGTCGCCAAGGAAAAACATGGGGCCTAAGCCGCCGCCCACTTCAAATCTTCCATTGGAATAAATGGATTGGGCAGAAGTATGGCTGACAAAAAATAAAAGGGAGCAGGCTGTTGCGATTGCAAATCTCTTGAGCGTAAACTCGGTTCTCATAGTTATCAGATTTCTGGTTGTCTCTATTGGATTTCGGGAACTAAAGTAGATAAAGAAGTGAGAGACAAAGAATGAAACCTGAAAAAAAAATGAAAAACCTGAATAAAAAGTTGTTCTACGTAGTGAATTTACGAAACAGGGGGAAGTGTCATTTCGATGTGGTCTATTCCATCCTCGTCATATACCTCTCCGCTTGGCTGAAAGCCAAGCCCCTGGTAAAAATTCAGGAGATATACCTGTGCCCCGATGCGTATGGGCGTGTTTCCATATAGTTTTTGGATCTCCAGTATACTTTTTTTCATCAGTTCCTTGCCGGTGCCCTTACCTCTTTCGCCGGAGGCAGTTACCACCCTGCCGATAGATGGATATTCATAAGACACTCCCGGAGGTACCAGCCGGGTGTAGGCAACCAGCTCATCATTACGGAAGCCCATCAGGTGCAGGCATTGCTGATCTTTATTATCCATATCAAGAAACACACATTGCTGCTCTACCACAAAGATGGCGCTGCGCAATAGCAGTATGGCATACAGCTCATCCGGTGTTAAATCCTGGAAAGGTTTTATTTGCCACACTATCATTAATACCCGTATTTATTTTTCCATAAAAGGCTAAGATATTTTCTCAGCTCTTCTTCCCTGGCATTTTTGCCGGGTGTATAAAAAGTAGTCCCTTTCAGCTTTTCAGGCAGGTATTCCTGCTCTGCAAAATTATTTTCATAGCTGTGTGAATATTTATAATCCTTTCCGTAGTCCATGTTCTTCATCAGCTTTGTCGGGGCATTGCGCAGATGCAGCGGTACAGGCAGATCGCCCTGCCGGTGTACAGCGGCTATGGCATCATTAATGGCCATATATGAAGCATTGCTTTTAGGAGAGGCAGCCAGGTATACGGCGCATTGTGATAAAATAATGCGGCCTTCCGGGTAGCCGATTTTATTTACCGCATCAAATGCAGCATTGGCCAGCAGCAATGCATTGGGGTT
Source organism: Chitinophagaceae bacterium (assembly GCA_035326305.1). Lineage (GTDB taxonomy): Bacteria > Bacteroidota > Bacteroidia > Chitinophagales > Chitinophagaceae > DAOLFO01. The sequence goes on along the minus strand of DAOLFO010000048.1, from coordinate 2,712 downwards.
TGCATTGCCGATATCTTCGCTGGCCAGGATAAGCAGCCGGCGGGCGATAAACTTGATGTCTTCCCCACCTTCAATCATACGGGCCAGCCAGTATACGGCCCCGTTAGGATCGCTGCCGCGAATGGATTTGATAAAAGCAGAAATAATGTCGTAGTGCTGCTCACCTTTCTTATCATACAGGGCGATTTTTTTCTGGGCTACTTCCATCACCCATTTGTCAGTAATCCGGAATGGCTCTTGATCCGGCTGCTCCGGTAATGCATCCGCTACAATTTCCAGCAGGTTGAGCAGCTTCCTTGCATCACCTCCCGAAATGTTGATAAGTGCTGCCGTTTCGGCCAGTTCTATATTTTTGGCTGAAAGATATTCGTCCGTTGTTAATGCAGTTTGCAGGAGGCTTTTTAAGTCGTCTTCTTCCAGTGGCTTTAATACATACACCTGGCAGCGGCTGAGCAGAGCGCTGTTTACTTCAAAAGAAGGGTTTTCGGTAGTAGCGCCAATAAGTGTGATGATGCCTTTTTCCACTGCTCCGAGCAGCGCATCCTGCTGGCCTTTATTAAAGCGGTGTATTTCATCAATGAATAAAATAGACCCGGGCTTTGATTTGGCTTCTTCAATGGCTTCCCGCACATCTTTTACCCCGGAACTGATAGCGCTAAGCGTGAAAAACGGGACTCGCAGTGTATTGGCGATAATATTAGCAATGGTGGTTTTACCTGTGCCGGGCGGACCCCACAGGATCATCGAGGGGATTTTGCCTTTTTCTATGCTGGTACGCAGTATGCTGCCTTTACCCGCCAGGTGCTGCTGGCCGGCCAGTTGATCAAGCGTGGCAGGGCGAACCCGCTCTGCCAGTGGTATAGTAGTGTTTTTGTCCATCCGGATTGGCAATTTACTGATTCCCCGGCAGCCGGAAGGAACTGCGGGGAGTAAAATATTTTTACAGGCAGATATAGGAAGGGGAGTTATAAGGTGTACGGTATAACGATTTACGAATTTCGATTTAAGATTTACGATTTGTTGGCCTTTCTTCGATGGCCGTTGACAGTTGGCTGTTGTCCATCATCCAATTTGCAGCCGCTGATTTTACTTTTTACTTATTTGTTTCTTGCCATTTGCTATTTGGTGCTTACGTATGATACGCTTCGCATTCATCCGCCTTTATTGCTGCTGCTGGCCGGCAAATGTTTCTATATAATCTGCTGCAACATTATCGCCTTCTATTGTTTCCATGCGTACATTATTCAGCTCTTCAAATACCTGCCCGTCCTCATAGCCTACGGATACATATACGGAAAGAAGCTGCTTTGCCGGGCCTTTAAACGTGCCTTTTACCGGGGAGCAATCGTTAAAGTTTCTGCCTACGGCGAGCTTCACGTGGTTGTTGGTCACCCATACATTGTTTGTTGGGTCTATGCCTGTCCATCCGCTGCCGGGTATCCATGCTTCCACCCAGGCATGGGTGGCGCCCTCACCCCGCATACCATTTTTATTGGGGCAAATATACCCGCTTACATAGCGGCTTGGTATGCCGGTATGGCGGAGCAATTCCAGCATCACATGTGCAAAGTCCTGGCATACACCAGAGCGGTGTTCCAGTATTTCTTTAATGGTTGTTTCAACAGTTGTAATGCCTTTTATATAATTGAAACGGGAAAAAATATGCTGGCTGCAGGCTTCCACTATCTCACGCACGGGCATACGGTCATTGAAAAATTCTTCGCTGATACGTTCTATTTCCGGGCGCAGCTCTGTTTCGCTGCTTTGTGCCAGCTCAAGCAGTGACAGGTTGCTGCTGACAGCTTCCTTTAGCTGCTCTATTCCTGCACCGTTGATAACTGGCTGAGGCCCCAGTGTGCGTACAATGAGCTTGCTTTCTATGACCAGCTCTTTGTGTGCATGTAGCTGGTTAAACATTCCGGCTTTATTTCCCCAGTAGTCAGTGATCTGCAGCACATCCGGGTGGTCGGTAATATTTATTTGCTGGTAAAGTGTTTCCTGCTCAGGGCAATGATAAGGATAGATCCTTATTTCGTTCACACTTTCTTTTACAGGGCGGTCGTACTCGTACTTCGTGATATGGTGAATGTTAAAAACGGGCATCCGTTCATCAGTATTAAGCGTATGAGAAATAAATGCGGCTCAGTTCATTTGAAAAATCAACCAGGTTTTTGCGGAGCGAATATAAGTATTGCGGCAAACTTGCTTCTTTTATCGTGTTGATATCCGAAAATTCCACATGGCTGGCAATGCGGCCAAACCTCCGGATCAGCGTATCGCTGCCGGGAATTTTATTGTCATCCGCTACTTTTTGAAGGTAGCGCCTGGTACGGCTTAGTGAATAAAGCAGGGATCGCGGAAAATCGGGATTGAAAAGCACATGATCAAGCACATTGATATTGTGCTGATCGCGGGTATATGTTTTCAGGTACAGTTCATAGCCCGACAAAGAAAGCAGCAGGTTTCTCCAGAACAGGATATCCTGTACCTGGTCAAGCTGATGATCAAACCGGCGAAAATGGAAATAAAGGCTGTCAATCGTCAGCAGGCTGCGCTCAATGTATTTGCCCAGGTTCATAAAGTTCCATCCCTGCCCGCGGGGCATGGTACTGTCGGTCACTCCATAATAAAGTATGCTGTTCTGATCCAGTTCGTCTATGGCCTCCAGCGCATGGGATCCTTTCAGTTTTTCAGGCAGCAGGGGATCATTTA
>DAOLFO010000047.1:0-14592 GCA_035326305.1 Chitinophagaceae bacterium | reverse complement strand
TGAAATAGGATTAATAATATAAATGATATGCCGCCGCATGCAGGATTGACAATCCGCAAATGTAATCAGACATCAGCAACCAAAAATGCTTTTGCTTATTCCTGCCCGCCTGAATTGTATTTTTTTTCGGCTTGTTGGGCCTTCTGAAAGTCAAGTATCACTCCGTTGATACAGTAACGGAGCCCTGTAGGTGGCGGCCCGTCTTCAAATACATGGCCCAGGTGGCTTTTGCAACGGCCGCATTGTACTTCCGTACGCACCATGCCGTGGGAGTGATCAGGTGTATAGATAATGCTGGACTTGCTGATGGGCTCATAAAAGCTCGGCCAGCCGCAGCCGCTTTCAAATTTGGTATCACTTTTAAATAATGCATTGCCGCAGGCGGCACAATAGTACGTGCCTTTATCTGTCAGGGTTTCGTAGGGGCTTGTCCAGGGCCGCTCCGTCCCCTTTTGCCGGGCTATATTATAAACATCGGCCGGCAATATTTTTTTCCATTCTTCTTCCGAAAGGTTCACTTTGGAAGTATCAGTATTAGAATATACCGGGTTCTTTTTATTGGCGCTGTCCATAACTACTTTCTTTTCAGGAGATGATTGTGAAAAGCTGCACTGCTGCAGCAGGCTGCTGCCGGCGACCAGGAATAATATGCGCAACAGGTATTGCATATGCTTGTTTAACAAATTTACGGGAAGCTTGTTTGCGGCCCTGTGATTTAACATACTGATAGCCGGAAAACCGGCCTGGCGCATTTAGACTCAAATATTATTATATGAGGGATATTTAAGCGGTGTACCCTATATTTGTTTCTCACCAAGGTATTGTAAGAGGCTTATGTTCAATTTGATTCTTTTTGGCCCTCCGGGTAGCGGAAAAGGCACTCAGTCGGAGAAAATAGTAGAAAAATACGGGCTCGTTCATCTTTCCACCGGGGATTTATTAAGACGTGAACGCAAGCTGAAAACCCCCCTGGGTATTGAGGCGCAACAATTTATAGACAAAGGCCAACTGGTGCCGGATGAAGTGGTGATAGGTATGATCAGCACAGAGCTGGACAATAATGCGGATGCCAAAGGCTTCCTGTTTGACGGCTTCCCGCGTACTGTGGCCCAGGCCGAAGCCCTGGATCAGTTGCTGCAGGAAAATGGATCCTCGATTGCCACCGTGCTGTTCATGGAAGTGGATGAAGAGGAACTGATAAAAAGGCTGATCAACCGGGGCAAAACCTCAGGCCGTACCGACGATGCAGACGAAAGCATACAGCGGCGGCGCCAGGAAGTGTACAAAAATGAAACATTGCCGGTGGCAGAGCATTACGGCAGCCAGAATAAAGTGGTAAGGGTGGATGGTATGGGTGAGATTGAGGAAGTGTTTTCCCGCCTGGCAGAGGCTATTGAAAGCCATGTTTCCTGAACTAATTCTTAGTGTGCAGTAATTTTAAAAAGTAATAACCGGCATTTTTAATTAATGCTGCTTTGCATTTTCTGCTGCTGTTTTTTTTATAGTAAAAATCATACCACGGCATAAGCATAAGCTTTGTAATGCTTAACAAGCCTGTCTGCGCATCATTTGCCTAATATATTGATATTTAATATTTAGTGCTTAGCTGCTGAATGTAATAGCCAGAGCTGCTATCCCTGTTATTTTAAATGGTGCTCTTTCAAAAAGAGGCATTTATTTTGCACTAACTTGCCCTGCGATTGTTTTACCCGGCCATCATTATGAGCTTCGAAAAGGAAAATTTTTTGCGGACCCGGCTTACCGGTTATTTACAGCAACTACGACCCGATGCTTCTCCCTTGTGGGGAAAGATGTCTGTGCAGCATATGATAGAGCACCTGGGCAGGGATGCATTCCGTACCGCCAGCGGCCGGCTGAAGTTTGACACTATCCTCTTACCGGCAAACCAGGTGGCTGCCATGCAGGAGTTTATTATGACTAACAGGCCGTTTAAAAAAAATATCAAAAACCCTTTGATGCCGGAAGAGCCGGGTACCCTTCATTATAAAACCATACAGGCTGCCATTGGCAGCCTGCACCAGGAGCTGATTTATTTTTTTGAAGCATTTGAAAAAAATCCGCAGCTCATTACCCGTAATCCTTTTTACGGGGATCTGAATTTTGATCAAAACGTGCGGCTGCTGTATAAGCACAGCCTGCACCACCTTGCACAGTTTGGTGTAATACCGCCCGGTACTTAAAATATTTTTTTCAATACGGTATCTGCTTTGCCCAGGCTGCTTTCTATTGCTTCTTTCATCTTTTCTACCTTTATCTCTTCCGATTTCAGGTACTCTATCCTTTGCTTTATATCCGGGTATTCTTTTTCAATATCAAATTTGAATTCCTTCATCCATTTATCCATGGCAAAGTTGGCATACTCCACCTGTTTCAGCAGGGTATCCAGCTTTTCTTTAGCCCCGGCGGCTGCCTGTTTGGCTTTAGCCGGCAGCTTGCTGATAGAGTCGAGGCTTTTCTGAATGCTGTTTTGAACGGCCGACAGCTTTGGCATTTTCTTCATCCCCACCATGTGGGCATCGTCTATTTTATTCCAGAGGCTGTCCACCAGTTGCTGCTCTTCCGAAACTTTTTTCTCTTCACCACCACTGTTGCAGGCAGCCAGCAGGGCAAGTGCAATAAAAGGGAGTAGAATCTTTTTCATAAAAATTTATTGTGCCGCAAAGATAAAGCATCGCTGCCAGCCGGGCTATTTACCAGTGCAGCCTCTGCTTATTTTCCGGTATTTTCGCATGGTATAATGAAGATTGCTGCTATGAATAAAATACAAAACTATATTACCGGCAGTTGGGTGAACGGTGATGGGGATGGCCAGCTTTTATATAATGCCGTAACCGGCGAGCCTGTTGCTGCTGCCACTACTGCAGGGCTTGATTTTGCAAGCATCACCAGGCATGCCAGGGAAAAAGGAAATCCCGCTTTGCGGAAAATGACTTTTCATGAGCGGGGAAATATGCTGAAGGCGCTGGCCCTCCATCTGCGTGAGCACCTGGATTATTTTTACGACATTTCTTACCAGACAGGGGCTACCAAAGCCGATAGCTGGATAGATATAGAAGGCGGTATCGGCAACCTGTTTGCCAATGCTTCCCTGCGCAGAAAATTTCCTGACCAGCCTTTCTGCATAGACGGGGAAACACATAACCTGAGCCGCAACAGCAGCTTTATGGGCACGCATATACTGGTGCCCAAAGAGGGAGTGGCTATTCACATTAATGCCTACAATTTTCCCGTATGGGGCATGCTGGAAAAAATAGCGGTTAACCTGCTGGCAGGTATGCCGGCCATTGTAAAGCCGGCCACTGTTACATCCTACCTTACAGAAGCGGTAGTGAGAAAAATTATCAGCTCCGGTATTTTGCCCGAAGGCACCCTTCAGCTTATTTGCGGCAGCGCCGGCAACCTGCTGGATCATGTTACCTCTCAGGACGTGGTCACTTTTACAGGATCGGCAACTACCGGCTTGCTGTTAAAGTCCCATCCTGCTATCCTGCGGGAATCTGTCCCTTTTAATATGGAAGCCGACTCTCTCAACTGCATCGTACTGGGTGAGGATGTGGAGCCGGGCATGCCCGAATGGGATTTGTTTGTAAAAGAAGTGAGAAAAGAAATGACCGTAAAAGCCGGGCAGAAATGCACGGCAGTACGCCGCATTTTTGTACCGGAAAATAAAATGGAGGAAATAAGCAGGGCCATCAGCGCAGCGCTTTCGCTCACCACCATTGGCAATCCAAAGCATGATAAAGTGAGAATGGGACCGCTGGCCGGCCAGTCACAAAGAGATGATGTAAGAAAACAGGTGCAAAAGCTGCTGGCCTCTTCTCAAATAATATATGGTTCGCTGGATAGCGTGGAAGTGATAGATGCGGATGCGCAGGCGGGTTCTTTTATTTCCCCTTTATTATTACTAAACACAACCCCGTTTGACAGCCCGGCAGTACATAACACGGAAGCCTTTGGCCCCGTCAGCACATTAATGCCTTATCATAGCACGGATGAGGTTATTGCGCTAAGCAAAATGGGAAAAGGAAGCCTCTGTACTTCTGTTGTTACTGCCAGCCAGGGCATAGCCCGTCAGTATGTATTGGGTGCAGCAACACATCACGGACGTATACTGGTATTAAATAATGAATGTGCAAAAGAATCAACGGGGCATGGCTCCCCGCTGCCCCTGCTGGTGCATGGCGGGCCGGGTCGTGCGGGAGGTGGTGAGGAAATGGGTGGTATACGCGGGGTAAAGCATTACCTGCAGCGTACTGCCGTGCAGGGCTCACCCACCATGCTTACAGCCATTACCGGCGTATACCAGCAATATGCCCGGGGCAATACTAATACCATCCATCCGTTTAAAAAATATTTTGAAGAGCTGCAGATAGGTGACCAACTGATCACAGAGAAGCGCCGGATAACCGCAGCAGATATAGATCGCTTTGCTGACCTGAGCGGGGATCATTTTTATGCGCACCTGCACACTACCGATTTTACGGATACCATGTTTGAGCGGCAGGTGGCGCACGGCTACTTTCTGATCAGTGCTGCAGCGGGACTTTTTGTAAATAGCTATGAAAAAAATCCCGTGCTGCTGAATTACGGGATTGATGAGCTCCGCTTTACCAAACCGGTATATCCCGGTACCGCTATCTATATAAGATTTACCTGCAAGGAAAAGATAAACCAGGAAAAAAGGGAGGAAGCGGATATTCCCAAAGGCATTGTGAAATGGCTGGTGGAAATACTGGATGATACCGAAGAGCCGCTGGCAGGTGTTGGCACTATTCTTACTATGGTAAGAAAGAGAAATGAATGATACCTTCAGCAGCGGTTTGAGATTTTAAAAAGACCGGAAAATAAAGGGTCAATAAATATTTCAGACGGCTGCTGAGTATATTTACTAAACGGTTTCTTATATTTTATAAACGTCAAGCTGAACCTGTATGACAGAAGCATATGTAACCACCACGCTGCACAATCATATTGCCACTATTGAATTTTTTCATCCCCAGGGCAATTCCCTTCCGTCTCAACTGCTGGAAAAACTGGCGCAGGCCATACACGGGGCAGGCAACGATACGGAAGTTAAGGTTGTCGTATTACGGTCAGCCGGGGATAAAGCATTTTGTGGCGGCGCTTCCTTTGATGAATTGACGGCCATTAAAGATGAAGAAGAGGGATTCCGGTTTTTCAGCGGCTTTGCTCATGTGATAAATGCTATGCGCACCTGCCCGAAGTTTATCATTGCAAGAGTGCAGGGCAAATGTGTAGGTGGTGGCGTGGGGCTTGCAGCGGCCGCAGACTATGCCATTGCCATGGAACCGGCAGAGGTAAAGCTGAGTGAGCTGGCGATTGGCATTGGCCCCTTTGTGGTAGGCCCGGCCGTGGAACGGAAAATAGGGGCATCCGCATTTTCCCAACTGGCTATTGATGCGCATATGTGGCGCAATGGGGACTGGGCACGCAGGAAAGGATTGTTTGCCGAATTACATCCGAATACAGAAGGTATGGATGAATCAATCAGCCGGCTGGCTAACAGCCTGGCGCTTTCTTCTGCAGAAGCTATGAAGGAGCTGAAGGCCATCTTGTGGAAAGGCACGGAGCATTGGGAAACGCTGCTCCCGCAAAGAGCCACCATCAGTGGCCGGCTGATACTGGGCAGTGCCGCAAAAAATGCTATACAAAATCTCCGCAAAAAATAAGGCGGGATTAAATTTTTCATGACAGATAAAGCGCATTTTGATTTTTGCCTGCTTATCCCCTGCTATAATAATACGGAAGGGCTGATTAAATCACTTCAGTCTGTTTATTACACATCAGGCCCTTTCTTTGCACTGGTGGTGGATGATGGCAGCCAGGCGCCGGTAGAAGCAGATTATGTAAAAAAGGGAATCAGCTTTCCTGTTACAGTTTTGCGCTCCCCGCAGAATGAAGGCATTACCAAAGCGCTCAACCGCGGCCTTCGGTGGATTCAGTCAAATACAAGTACGACATATATTGCCCGGCTGGACTGTGGTGATGTATGTATAAAGGAGCGTTTTGAAAAGCAGGTAGCTTTTCTGAACAACCACCCCGGTGTGGGCCTGCTGGGTAGCTGGTGCCGGTTTGTGGATGAGCTCAACGAAGAGAAAGGTTACTTATATAAAAGCCCGGGAAACCATCAGCAGATAATAAAGGATATGCACTTTAAAAATTCCTTTATGCATGCAACAGTAGTATTCCGGTCTTCAGTGCTGGCATGCAGCGGTTTTTACCCGGAAAATTTTGAATATGCGGAAGATTATGCACTTTTCTGGAAAATGTGCAACTGCTCATCATCGGCCATCCTGCCGGAAGTGTTAACGATTTGTGATATTAACCGAAAAGGCATTTCTTTTTCTAATAAGGGTAAACAATTAATCGCCCGCTGGAAGGTGGTAAAAGAAATGGGAAATAATAAAATATGGAAGTTTTTATCGCTGGTGAAACTTACGGCACAGTTTTTTTTACCAAAAAATTTAACTTTGTTAGCTAAGCGTATGCGCAGTTAGTGCATCGTTTTCAGAAAACCGCTTGTCATTCATCTCGCCACTGTCTTTCCTGGTTAGGAGTAATTAAATTTTTAATGGAATACGAATGCCTGTTTGCTAAAAGTAAGCAGGGTGAATATTTATTTGGGATCCTATGATTATTGTACACATTGTTGAGCCTTTTGCTTCCGGGGTGGCGCTGTTTGTAAAGTCGCTGACAGACGCCATGCCGGATGATATGCATATTATTATTCACGGGGAGCGGAAAGAAGAAATAGCGGCAGATGCAGTAAAAAAGAAATTTAATAACAGCTCAGGGATCCGTTTTATACGCTGGCGGTCTGCAACAAGGGCCATATCACCACTTAAAGATTTCCTGGCTTTTGCTGAACTGTATCAAATATTAAGGAAGCTGAAGAAAAACGGCATGGCAGATGCGGTACACCTTCATTCATCCAAGAGTGGTTTTTTAGGGCGGGCGGCCTGCCGCATGGCAGGCATTAAAAATGTGTTTTATACTCCCAACGGCGCTTCCTTTTTATCTGCACGGGCAAAGTGGAAGGCGTTGCTTTACCGTTTTTTTGAAAAAATCGGCTATCGTCTTGGAGGAAAAGTAATCTGCAGCTCTCCGTCTGAGCTGGAAGAGTACCAGGCTATTGGCATTGAGGCCTGCTATATTAATAATGGAACAGATGTAAAAGAAAAACATATTCCTTCATTCAAAAAGCAGGAGAAACGTTTCCGGATCGTTACGAGCGGGCGCATTGAGGAGCAAAAAAACCCGGAACTATTTAATGAAATAGCTTCTTACTTCGCTGATATGCCGGAGATGGAATTTACCTGGATAGGCGAAGGCCGGCAAAAAAAATATTTGCAATCTCCTAATATACAGGTTACAGGGTGGTTGCCGGCAGAGCATGCACAGGAACTGGTGGCAGCGGCCGATTTGTATTTATCCACATCCCGCTACGAAGGCCTGCCTTTTGCAGTATTAGAAGCATTGGCCTTAAAAAAACCGGTGCTGCTAAGCAAATGCACCGGCAATTCAGACCTGGTGAAACATGGCATTAATGGCAGCTTATTTAAGACGGCCACCACAGCAATTATGAAAATATTGCAGTATTATAATAATAAGGAAATGCTGAAGGTAATGGGCGAGTTTTCCGGGGCTATATGCTCTGCTGAATTTGACGGAAGAAAAAATTTTAAGCTTTACAGGAGCTACTATGCAGGTCACCAGCCAGGTTTTACATCTCAGCGGCCTGTATTTTTTGCGAACCTGTAAAAATATTGATATGAAAACAACCGCTCTTTTTCAAAACGACAGCCAGGATTTATCCACCCGGCCGGATGTACAAATGCTGCTCCAGTCAATTCATCAAAGGCTTGATGAGGAAATAAAATCCAAGCAGGAGCTTATTGAGCAGCAAATAGAGAAAATCTATTCACTGGAACAGGAGTTGTATGAAAAAAGGCAACTGATCACCAGCAGGGAAGAGCAGCTTTCTGCATGTCAAAAACACAGGGAGGGCACTCAGCAGCTTATCAATAAGCTGCTGGGCGATATTGAGCGGCTGCACCAGGACATTGAGTGGTATAAGCGTACTTACGAAAAAAGAAGCCTCTTAGGCACACTCAGGCAAAAACTGTTTAGCAGGCAATAAGCTGCAGTTACAATTTTTTCACTACTCCCTAATACAAAAAAGTGATTCCAAAGATTCTGCATTATTGTTGGTTTGGCAGTAAGGAACTGCCGGAAAATTCCCGCCGCCTTATAACGGAATGGGCCCGCCTGCATCCGGAATGGACGATGGTGCGATGGGACGAACAGAACAGCCCCATGGATCTTCCCTATATTAAAGCTGCTTACGCTAAAAAGAAATGGGCGAATATTTCCAACTTAGTGCGGCTGTATGCTTTGATGATGCAGGGGGGCATTTATTTAGATACAGACATGCAGATTATAAAGCCACTGGACCCGCTGCTGGATGCCAGGTGTTTTCTTGGGTTTGAAGCGGGTTCGCAGGATGATCCTGTGTTTTGGGTAAACAACGCGATCATGGGTGCTGAAGCGGCCCACCCTTTTGCAGCAGATGCCTTTCAGGCCTTACAGCAAAAATTTGATGGCACCGAAGATGCTAACTTATCTGCCCCGGTGCTGATGACGGATTTGTTAAAGGAGAAATGGGGGCTGGAGAAATATGGACAGCAGGAAATATCCGGCATACATATTTACCCGCTTGAATTCTTCTATCCTGTAAAGGGCTATGAGTCTTATAAAACAAAAACGGAGCTCACTGAGCTTCCTGCGCAAACCTATACGGTGCACCACTGGAACCGGTCCTGGTATTCCAGTGAAATGTTTGTGCATGATATTGAAATGCTGCAGGCCTATGTTGCCGATTTGCAAACAGCACTTACCCGTACCTCACAGGAGCTGGATAAAAAACTAACGGAAGTAAAAGAGCTGGGCAGCATTAATAAGGAGCTGCAGCACAGCAATGACCGGTATAAAAAAATAATGGCTTCCATCAATGACTACCTGCAACAGCCGGTAGAAAACCAGGTACTGCCTGAAACAGACCTGGTGGAGAAGATCAGAGAGATGATAGCAGAGCCCCGGCAGGAGTCAGAAGAAACTATTTCTTTTTAAATTTTATGCCGTACAAATATTTATGAAGAACAACACACTTAGTACAGGTATTACGCTGAGAGCTTACTCCGGATCTGAAACCCTGGTTCCGGCAGGAGATTCTTTGTTTAACGATCCTGCGTTGAGGTTTGACAGATCGGGAGGAGATTTGACTATCGTTATCCTGAGCTTCAACCGGGTTTCACTTACATCCCGCCTTATTCACTCTGTCTTTCGCTGCATTCCTGGTTACAAGGGGAATATCTTAATTGCGGATAATGGCTCTTCTGCGGAGCAAATAGCCATACTGGAAGAAGAAATAAAGGGGTTGCCAAATATTGAGCTGATTAAGTATAACAGGAATCTTGGAGTGGCCGGTGGCCGGAATGAAGCCATGAAGCATGTAAAGACCAGTTGGGTGCTTTCGCTTGATAATGACATTTATCTTATTGAAGATCCTTTGAAATACATTGCCAGCGCCATAAAATCGCTTGGCGCCTACTTTATCAATGTGCCCCTGCTGAAGCCGGATGGGAAAACAATAGACGCATTTGGAGGTGATCTGTGGCTTGAGCCGCATGGGGATACTTACTATATCAGTGGTACCAGCAGCTACCGGCAGATTGCTAAAACATCAGTTCCGGTGAAGCAGCCTTTTTTATCAACTTTCATGTTCGGGGGAGCATCTGTTTTTTATAAAGAATACTTCCTGAAGCAGGGTGGGTATGATGATAATATGTTCATCGGCTTTGAAGATACCGAGTTTTCGCTGCGCCTGTATAAGCAGGGGGTAAAGATCGGTAATTCAGCGGGCTGCTGTTTTATACATGCTCATGATGCTCCTGCAAACGATCAGGATAAAGAATCAGAAAAAACCAGGTTTTCTGCAAAAATAATTAAGGAGTCGGGAGAATATTTCCGGCAAAAGCACGGACTAATCGTATGGAAAAAAAGTATTGATGACTGGATAGGCGCCCGGTTTGCTGAATTAGGAATAGGGCAGCAAACAACAACAAAAGAAGAAGAGGATAATGATAACGGCCTGGCTTCACTTTTGCCAGCTTTGTACGGAGAGCCTCAGGAAAATGAAAATACCCCGCCCGCAGGGATTTCCCAGGGAGCGGAAATTGAAATTCTGAAAAATGAAGTGCAGCTTCTCCGGGAAAGGATACGATCTATGGAAAGCAGCAAGTTTTGGCGGTTGAGAAGCCGTTGGTTTTCCCTGAGAAAGCTAATAGGTATACCGGATGAAAATTATTCCATTTTGGATAAAAGGGCCTATCACAGGAGAAAAAGATCAGGGCTTACAAAAACAGTATCTGAGTATCCTTATGAATACAACAGGCTTTTGAAAACTTGTCCGGCGCCCGGTACAAACGGGGATACCGTACTTGTATTTATCCCTTTTATGGTGATAGGCGGTGCAGAAACAGCAATGCTCCAGGTGTTAAAGGGCTTGCAAAAAAACAATATCGGGGTTACGCTGGTAGCTTCTCAGCACAGCCCGCAGGAATCAGGAGACACGTCTGCGCTGTTTGCGGATGTTTGCCCCGATCATTATTTCCTGGAAGATTATAATACGCTATGGGGAGACAGCGACCACTGGAAACACTGGAAAGCCCTGACGTATGAAATAATTAAAGCCCGGTCAGTCAAAGCCATACTGATCAGCAACTCTTCGTTTGGGTATGCAATGCTCAACGACCTGAAGCAGGATTTCCCCTATCTGAAAGTTATTAACCCGGTGTACAGCACCGTTGGCCATATGATTGACAATATACAGCAGGAAAGATTTATTGATATGACTGTTGTGGAAAACCCCAAAGTGGAAGAATACCTGCTGAATGTATGCGGGAGAAACCCGCAGAAAGTAAAAAGAATAGAGAATGGTGTGGATATCCGGTTGTTTCATAAGCCGGCATATACAAAGCCGGAGCGGCTGAATAGTTTTGCAATACCGGCGGGTAAAAAAATAGTCACTTTCCTGGGCAGGCTCTCAGAAGAAAAGGGCCCGGATATTTTTTTAGAAATTGCAGCACGCCTGAAGGATGAGCCGGATCTTCATTTTGTAATTGCCGGTGGTGGGCCAATGTCGCCACAGGTTATTTCTTTGATCCACCAGCATGGCTTGTCAAAGGTTGTTACATTCCCCGGTTTTTGCCAGGCGGCTGATGTGCTTGCCCTGTCAACTGTTCTTGTTGTTCCCTCCCGTATGGATGGCCGCCCCAATGTAGTGCTGGAAAGCCTTTCGATGGGAGTGCCGGTGATATGCTCAGATGCCGGCGGGCTTCCCTGGCTGATAGCAGAAAGCAACAGAACAGGTTATTGTCTTAGCCTGGACAATTTGCAGGACTTTGAAAAGGCGATAAAGAAGCTGACAGCAGACCAGGCTTTATATGACAGTTTCTCTGCTTCATGCAGGCAATATGCAACAGCGCACCTGGATGCTGAGCTGATGCAGCAGCAATATGCCGGGTTAATTAAAACGCTGGTAAAAACATCTGTGGAGGAAAAAGAAATAGCAGTGTAAAAGAAGGCTTGATAATGAAATACTGGATACTTACAACAGAATACCCGCCATATCATGGAGGAGGAATAGGCACCTATGCTTATCAGCTATCTCTGTTGATGAACAAACGGGGAGTGGAGGTAAGCATATTTGTAGCCGACAAAGGAGCAACGGGATATACGGAAGAGAAAAATGACGGGCTAAGGATAATCCGGTTTTCTCCCTATTACGCCGAAAGCGCATCCCTGCTTGGGTACGAGGCTATGCAAAGCTTTTCTTTTTGTACTATCGTTGAAGAGTATTTGGATACAGAAGGCTCCCCCGACTGGATCGAGGCACAGGAGTATAATGGGGTTGCGTACTACCTGCTTCAGAAAAAGCATATTGGCTATGAAAAATTCAGGGATCTCAAAATAGCTGTTACCTGCCACTGCCCGTCTTTTCTGCTGCATGAGCACAATCATTCCAGCCGGTACAGGCTGCCAAACTACTGGACAGGTGAAATGGAAAGATTTTGTATAGAGTCGGCAGATGCCTGTTTTTCTCCAAGCCGGTACTTAATAGATAAGCTAAAGCAGTATGGGATAAAACGGAATGATATAAAAGTAGTGTCAAACCCTTACACAAGCAGTGAAGCAGCGCAAAAAAAGACATATGCGGGCAGGGATATTTTGTTTATTGGAAAAGTATCGCCGGCCAAAGGGGTTTTGGAGCTGCTGGATGCGATGGGGCCATTGTGCAGTAAATACCCGGACATCAGGCTGAATATAGCCGGCGATGCTGATTTTTATTTTCATTCCCAGGGGCAGTTGATGAATGTATTTTTAAAAAGAAAGTATGCTGCGCTTTTTGATGCGGGAAAAGTGATACTGAAGGGAACCCTGGACGCACCGGCAATTGGCGATCTTATAAACAGATCTTTTTTAGTAGTGCTGCCCAGTAAAATGGAAAACTTTCCCTATGCTGTTATGGAGGCGATGTACAGGGAAACCCCGGTGCTGGCTACTGTAGATGGTGGGCAAAAAGAAATAATAGTAAGTGGTGTGAACGGATTTTTATATGATGCTTATGATAAAACGGCATTGCAGGAAAGCATTGCCAGTATTATTGTAATGCAGGAAAGCAGCCTGGCTGATATAGGGAAAAATGCGAGAGAAGCGGTAACGCAGTACTGCGATCCTGAAAACCATTTTGTACAAAAAACAGGGTATCTGAAGGAGTTATATAGTACAGCATCTTCTGAATTTCCTTTTCATTCAGTTCCGGAGAGCAAAAAATTAAAAATTATAGAAGCGGGGAAAGATGCCGGTCTCTTGTCTGTAGTGATACCTTATTTCAATCTTGGCAAATATATCGGGGAAGCGGTCAAATCTGTTTTTGAGTCTAACTATAAACATATTGAGCTGATTATTGTAGATGACGGATCTTCAGATCCGGATAGTATAAAAGAGCTGGAAAAGCTGCAGGATAACCCGGCAATTAAAATTATCCGGCAACCCAACCAGGGATTAGCCAATGCAAGGAATACGGGGGCCAAAGCTGCAAAAGGTGATTTTCTTACTTTCCTGGATGCGGATGATTTGGTGCATGCCGATTATTATGTAAAAGCGATCCGTACACTGTCGCAAAAAGACAATGTGCATTTTGCAGGATGCTGGGTAAAATACTTTGGAGGCTCCGGCGGGGGCTGGCCATCATTTACCCCGGTATTTCCTTACCTGCTCTTTCATAATATGATTAATTCGAGCAGCTTAGTGTACAAGAGAGCTTCATTTTGCAGGTGTGGCCTGAACGATCCATCTTTTATTTACGGTATGGAGGATTATGAAAGCGTTATCAGCATGATGGCTAACGGGTGCTATGGCATAGTGCTGCCGGAGCTGCTGTTTTATTACCGGGTAAGAAAAGATTCGATGTCGAGATCATTCAATGAATCAAATCAAAAATACCTGTATGAGCTTATTGCCCGGAAGCATGAAGGCGTTTTAAAGCAATATGCCGCTGATATTTTTTGCCTGCTTAATGCTAACGGCCCGGGCTACAGGATTGACAATCCAACACGATTGGCAGCCACCTATACTGGCAATGCTTTTCTGAATTCAAAGATTGGCAGGCTGGCGGAAATAGCCAGGCGAAGCCCCCGCATAAGAAAAGCTTTTTTAAAACTTAAGAGTAATATACGATAGCATGGATGGGATAAACAAAAGCTGGGTGAAAGGCTCAAATAAGTTTGAAAGGATCTGGCTTTTAGCAAAAATCGAATTTAAGCTGCGGTACTACGAGAACAAGCTGGGGCTATTATGGGCGCTGCTGAAACCTGTGATGGATATTATTATCTATTACACCGTTTTTAAGACCATCCTGAAAACTGATGTGCCCGCCTTTGCCTCGTATTTATTTATCGGGCTTATACTCTGGAATTTCTTTGTGGAGTCTACCAGCGGCAGTATACAGATTTTGCAAACAAAGAAATATTTATACGAGTACAGCAATATGAACAAGCTGGATATTTATATATCCCAGCTCCTGAGCAATTCAATAGGCTTTTGCTTTAACCTGGTGATGTTCATAATCTTTTATACGCTTATAGAACCTTCTTCAAACGGGTTGTCCTTTACTGCTATCTGGATATTACCGCTGTTTGTCACACTATTCCTTTTATCGCTTGGCCTGGCGCTGATACTTTCCACTATTTATATTATCGCCAAAGATATCACACAGGTATGGCAGGTATTTGTCAGCTTTTTATTTTTCCTTTCTCCTATTTTTTACAGCCTGCTGATGTTTAAAAAAGCGCTGCCTGCTTTTGATTATGCCAACCCCATAGCCGGCATAATCATTAATGCAAGAAGAGTGCTGATGGAAGGAACTGCACCCGATATCAGATTACTTGCCTGGAACCTGTTGTATTCTATTCTTTTTTTGATAATCGG
>DAOLFO010000046.1:0-14665 GCA_035326305.1 Chitinophagaceae bacterium | reverse complement strand
GCTTTACTAACCGGATGGCATCAAACACATAATGCAGCCGGTCCTGCACATCGGGCACTGTTATTCTTTCAAAATCTTTTTCTGCCTGTATGGGCTCCGGCAGTAAGGGGCCTTTCTGCTCTATCAACTGCACTTCCAGTCCCATGGCCTGCGGCACCACCAGTATATCAGAAAATAAAATAGCTGCATCCACACCGATGATATCAACGGGCTGCAAAGTAATGGCACAGGCCAGCTCCGGTGTCTGGCAACGCTCAAAGAAGCCATACTTTTCCCGCAATGCCATATACTCCGGCAGGTAGCGGCCTGCCTGCCGCATCATCCATACCGGCGGCCTTTCGGTTTTTTCCCCGCGCAATGCTCTTAACAGTAAATCATTCTTCATGTATAATAGTCAATCAGTTTACGGATGAGGTACGCTGCATCATGCTTTTCACTCACCACTATTTTATTATTTGTCTTTTGCCGCACGGCAGCAGCCGTTGTTTCCCCAATGGTAAATATCACTGCGTCCGGTTTCAGTTTGTTTGCAATAAAAAAACTTTCCACAGCGCTTGGGCTGAAAAATATTACCGCATCATATTCTTTTTGCAATACCTGCGGCACCAGTTTTGTTTCATATACCGTTATCTCCTCTATTGCTATGGCTGCCTCTTGCAATCCCGCAGGTATGGCATCCATCCGGAGATTGCCCGCAAAGAAAATGACAGGCTTTACCGGCTTCAGCTCCTGTAGTTTTTTTGCTAATTCGTTACCAGTACCGGCAGCCAGTATTATTTTTTCTTCTCCAAAAAAACTGGCTACCGCCTGACGCGTAGCGCCCCCGATGCAGGCAATTTCCCAGCCGGGAACGAAAGGCAAACAAGTTGTCACTGCTTCCACCGCATGGCGGCTGGTAAATATGATTATCGCCTCTTTAGCAGCACACTGCTTTATGGCATCCATCGTAGCAGCATCATTTCTGTATACTATTTGAATGAAAGCAACAGCGTCTGTTTCCAGCCCGGCCACCTGCAACTGCTGCAGCAATGCCGGGTCCAGCCCCCTTGTGCTCAGTATGATTTTTTTATTTGCCACTGCTTCTTATCTCCTCCATCAGCTTGTCGCCACCGTTATTCAGTATTTCTGTTGCAGCTATTATCCCTGTACCGGGCGATGCCTGTATATTTATTTCTTTCGCTACGGTAAGCTTTTTGCTGCCATCCACTGACAGCAGGCTGCCGCTGAAAAGCATGTTATCTTTTTCTATCACTGCCAGAGCGCTGATAGGTGCTGTACACCCGCCCATCAGTGTTTTTAAAAAAGCTCTTTCTTCCTGCACACAAAGAGCAGTCATTGCATCATGAAATAATGCACCCGCTTTTTGCATCTCTTCCTCTTCGCTGCGACAGACTACCATAATGGCACCCTGCGCCGGCGCCGGCAGCATCCAGTCCAGTTCCAGCGCATTTGCCGGCCGCAGGCCAACCCGCTCTAATCCGGCAGCAGCAAAAATGGCTCCCGTCCATTCACTTTCCGCCAGTTTTTTCAGACGTGTCTGCACATTGCCCCGCAGGTTTTCCATACGTGTATGCGGGTAGCGGTGCAGCCATTGCGCCTGCCTGCGTACAGAGCTGGTGGCTATCACCAGGGGCATTGCTGCATTTTGCAGAGCTGCTTCATCCGTCTCTTTCCCGTCTTTCCATACCAGCAGGTCTTTATGATTACCCCTTGGCAATACCGCAGCCTGCACAATTCCCTTTGGCAATACCACCGGCACATCTTTCATAGAGTGCACGGCTATATCAATTTGCTTATTCAGTAATGCAATGTCCAGTGTTTTGGTAAAAATGCCCTGCACGCCAATTTCATAAAGCGGCGTTACCAGGTTCAGGTCGCCTTCGCTTTTTATGTAAACAAGCTCTGTATCGTATCCATGCTGCTGCAATAGTTCACTTACCTGTGTGGCCTGCCATACAGCCAGGCGGCTGTCTCTTGTTCCTATTCGTATGGGTTGGGGCATCAGCTTCGGGACATTTGCAGATAGTCGTTGATGGCGTTGATAAATACGCAGCCCTTTTCAGAGCTGGTACGCAAATTTACGGCTAAGCGGGATACCGCTTTTTGTACCTGCTCATCTGCGGGAGGTACTGCCTGTGTTGCCATCTCACAGCAGGAAGAAGGCTGGCAGCCATGCAGCTCCTGCAATTTATCTTTCCAGTTTTTGATATGCAGCGAATACCGGTATTCATGCAGCCAGGTAAAATACTCCTGCATATACTGCGCAATGATTGCTTCCGCTTTTGGCATTTCCCTTTTTCGCTGCGCAAATGTTTTATCAAGAATGGTGGCGGATATTTCATCCACATCTATCACACGGATATCTTTTATCTGCTTTACCTGCGGATGCACATTGACGGGTACAGAAAGGTCTAATACCAGCTTTTTGTCAGTTGCTGTAAAATGAGCCGGTAATATCACCGGTACGGCAGCATGGGTGCATACCACTATCACATCAGCTTCCTGCAACCCTTTTTCCAGCAGGCTGTAAGGTAAAAAATCAACACCGGCTATATCAGCCAGTCGTTTCGCTGTTTCATCTGTACGGTTGGTAATGGTAATAGTAGTACCAGGCAAATAGCTTTTCAGGTTTCTGCATACGTTTCTTCCAAACTTACCGGCACCTACCACCAGCACTTTTTTGGAAGCAATACCGGGCTCCTCCCGCAGCAGTTCAATAGCTGCATAAGAAACAGATACGGTACCGGTGCTCAGTGCTGTTTCTGTTTTTATTTTTTTGGAAGCCTGCAAGGCATAGCTAACGGTGCGGTTCATGAGCGGGCCTATCATATCCTTCTCCTGCGCCATGTCTAACCCTAGCTTTAACTGGCCCAGTATTTCATAATCACCCAGTATCTGTGAGTCAAGCCCGGCTGCCACACGGAAAAGGTGCTGCAAAGCAGGTGCGCCGCTGAGCAGGTAAGCATGCTCCAGGAAACTGTCCAGGCTGCCTTTTGTATGTGCAGTCAGCAATTGCGCCAGCAGGTTAACGTGCTCCGCATAGCCATAAATCTCCGTCCGGTTGCAGGTAGATACCACAAATACGCTGCGCAAATGCAGCTGCCTTGCCTTTTCGGCTATGCGTGTAAAATCTTCTTTGGTAATGGCAAACAAACCCCGCACATCAGTATTGGCGCTATGATAATTGATTCCTGCCACGCAAAAACGTTCCAATACCTGCAGCGACATTGTATTTTCCTGTGGAATCATAAGCGCACAAATGTATAAACAGAAAGCGGCAGGAAAGTCACCAATTTGTCATGCAGGTGCCAGGGTGCTAAAAATCAGTCACACTGCCGTAAAAACCTGACGCAAATCAGGTAAACAGGTGTTTGGAAAATTATTTTTCCCTGCCGTTTTATCGCCGGGTAAAAGGGCGAACTTTGCCCGCCTGAAAATGTTTTTTACAAAACCGAAATAATACTAAATGAGCACTGCCCGCCAAGCCATACTGCTGATGAACCTGGGGTCGCCGGACAGCACTGCGGTGAAAGATGTACGCAGGTACCTGCGCCAGTTCCTGATGGATGAGCGGGTGATTGATATGCCCCTGTGGTCAAGAACATTGCTGGTAAAAGGCATCATCGTACCATTACGGGCACCCAAAAGCGCCAAAGCATATGCTTCCATCTGGACAAAAGAAGGCTCCCCGCTGATTGTGCTGACGAAACAGTTGAAAGAAGCACTGGGGCAGCTTACGGACAATCCCATAGAAATATGCATGCGCTATGGTAATCCTTCTCCCAAATATGCGCTGGACCAACTACAGCAAAAACACCCGCAACTGGAAGAGGTAATACTGGTGCCGCTCTACCCGCACTATGCCTGGAGCAGCTATGAAACAGCAGCGCTGTATGCCATAGAAGCTTTTCAGAAAGGGAACTATGGCTTTAACATGAAAGTGGTGCCACCGTTTTACAACAACGACCGCTATATTACCGCACTGGCCAATAGCCTAAAACCTTATTTGAAAGACGATTTCGACCTGCTGGACTTCAGCTATCACGGCATACCGGAACGGCATATCACCAAACGACATTCTGCCGGTGCGCATCAGTTGCAGTCACCGGAGAGCTGCTGCACCGATGCGTCATTACAGCGCTATTGCTATCGCCACCAGGTAATAGAAACAACAAAGTTGGTAGCTGCTAAACTGGGGCTGCCCAAAGAAAAATACATTGTCTCTTTTCAGAGCCGCCTGGGCCGTGACCCCTGGCTGCAGCCTTATACCGCCAAAAGCCTGGAAGAATGGCCGAAGCAGGGTTATAAAAAAATAGTGGTTGCCTGCCCGGCTTTTGTAAGTGATTGTCTTGAAACAATTGAAGAAATGGGAGAGGAAGGAAAAGAAATATTTTTACATGCAGGCGGCGAAAGCTTTACGCTTGTGCCCTGCCTGAACACTTTTCCGGAATGGGTGAGCACCCTGCATGAGCTGCTGGATACGGCGGTACCCTGTGAAGAAGAGGGATTGCTGGAAAGGAGGTGAATGATGAGCAGTGAGTAATGAGTATCCTGAGGAAGGTGCTGGTAATTCTGTAGCTTTACTCAGCATCAATATATAACCTGTGTTCTTACACCTTGCCCGCACGCAGCTAAATGTGTACGGGGAATCTCTGCAGCTTGTTGTAAACTGCTACGAATTGACTAAAAACCTGCCTGAATGATACTAATTTCAGTATTTAAACAATTGTGCGGGCTACTATCACAAAACAATAAATAAACCACATCATTCATTACTCACTTTCATGCCGCTCTACATCAAAGCCCTTCATATCATCTTTGTCGTTACCTGGTTTGCGGGGCTGTTTTATATGCCGCGGCTTTTTATCTATAATACAGAAGCGGGAGAAAAGCCAGAAGCGGTTAAGGAAGCTTTGCGCAGCCAGTTTACCATCATGATGAAGCGGCTCTGGTACGGCATTACCTGGCCATCAGCGGTGCTTACACTCCTCTTCGGCACCTGGACGCTCTGGAGCGGCGGGTGGCTGCAAAACTTTGGACAACATACCTGGCTGCATATCAAACTCTCTCTTGTTATACTGTTATACATTTATCACTTTTCACTTCATATCATTTTAAAGCAGCAAATCTCCGGCCTATTCAGATACAGCTCACAGCAATTGCGCATCTGGAATGAAGTGGCGACTATTTTCCTTGTAGCCATCGTGATGCTGGTAACGGTAAAGCAAAACATGAGCGCCGTATGGGGAATAGCAGGTTTGCTCCTTTTTGTACTACTGCTCATGAGCGCCATTCGTATTTACAGGCGGGTAAGGGAGAGAAAGGCAGAGTAAAGTTTCTGAAACTGTAACTTACAGCATTAGCTGGTAGTTTTAAATTGGCGGGCACACCCCTGAAAAACTTTTGCAACTGCTAACAAAAGAAACCAGAGATGGCCCTGTTTGGTAAATGGTTTTTTACTCTTAGAAAAATGTGTGGAAGCAACCGGGGTGAACGGCCGCAAAATTAGAGTGGTGTAACTGTGATACGTTTCTTAATCAGGAAAAGGATTTACGCAAAGGGGAAAGTGACAATGTACTGACAGTAACAGGCAGGCACATAACAAAACAGGCCATCCGATGGATGACCTGCGTTTATATATCTTTCTCACATTTTATTACTCCACTACCAGTATGCCTTTAGCCGTTACCCTGATCTCTTTTTCAGGCTTGGTAATAGCTTCTATTTCTTCTTTTGATTTTTTAGCATCTTCTGCATAGTGGCGCAGCTCTGCCACCGATACTGTCTTGGTGGCAATATCGCCATCAATCACCACTGTTTTTCCTTTGGCGGCTGTTGGCAGGAAGAAAGCATAGTCTTTCATTTTCACAAAAGCTGTTGTAGTATCATTTATGGCCAGCTTTAACCAGCATCCTTTCTTCGGACACACATCCAGTATTTTTGCTTTTACTTTTTTACTTACCGTGCCGTTTTCTCCCAGTGCCGCTGTTGCGTCAGCAATATTTACGGCTCCGTCAGCAGAAATTTTTTCTCCATACCATTCACCTGGTTTAGCATCGCCGGCAGGGGGCTGGGCTATGACAGCAGTAGTACAAAAAGCAAGGATAAGTGTGCTTAGTATTTTATTCATATGTTTAAAGATTAACGTTAAATAGTTGATTGGCTGGCAAAGATAGCTTTAGTTCCATAATAATCAGTCTGCCGGAAGTAATGGTTTGGTAAAATTTACAGGCGGGGCTGAAACAGCTTTCAGGAAAGCAAGCAGATCTGCCTTTTCCTGTGCGGTGAGGTTCAGTACCTTAATCAGTGTATCGGCACCGGGTCCGCTTCCGGAATCGTAGCGCTCAATAATATTTTCCAGGGTTTTCTGCGCCCCATCGTGCATCCAGGGGCCGGTAAATGCCACATCCCGCAGTGAAGGAGTTTTGAAAACGCCTTTATCTTTTTCCAGGTGCGTCATAAAGTAGCGGCCCTCATCCCCGTTGGCAAAGCCGTTATTATGAAAGCTGTTATCAGACAACAAAGCTCCGTTGTGGCAATTCATACACCCGGCTTTTGTGCGGAATATATGCAGCCCACTTATTTCCCGGCTGTTCAGGACTGTATAATCCCCCTTCAGAAAAAGATCAAACCGGCTTTCATTGCTCACAATGGTCCGCTGAAACTGGGCCAGCGCTTCTGCTATGCGATCCGGCTCTATATAGTCATCCCCGAAGGCAACCGCAAACATTTTTTTATAAGCGGCATTTTTTCTTAATACAGCCGGCAGCATCCGCATATCATGTGCCATTTCGCTTTCACTGTTTATAGGGCTGAACGCCTGATCTTCCAGCGAAGAGGAACGGCCATCCCAGAACAGCTTTTTATAAAACCATACATTATGCAGGGAAGGGGAATTGCGCTTATTAATTGCACCATTGTGCCCTATTGATTTATCCAGCCCGTCTGTCCATGCTTTTTCGGGTATATGACAAGTGGCACAGGATATTTTCAGGCTGCCGCTTAGCCGTGTATCAAAAAAAAGTGTTTTGCCCAATTCGATCATGGCTTTTAAAGAATCCATGTAGGGCTGCAGGGGGCTGGCCGGCAATATCCCCAGCTCATTCCACACTACACCTTCTGCTATGGCCGGTGCGGGCCACTGTTCCGGTGGCAGGGAGTATAAAAACCGCAGTGTGTCTTCGTAAGTGCCGGCTGGTATATTCAGCACCTTCCCGGTGGAAGGCTGATTGCGCATAGCCACCGTACAGGCCGTGGCACATACCACAATCGCAAATAATACCAGCCCTTTTTTCATAGCGCCAAAAATACGCAATCTAACAGGGTGATTACCTGATTTTAGTCACGTACCCACTTCACCTTTTGCTCCAGTGGCAGCCTGCTTGCACTGCCTGAAGGAACGGCAATATGACCGATGTAGAAAAAACCCAGCAGCTTATCTGCTTCATCCAGTCCGAAAAAGGATTTAGCCTGCTCCCGGTAAGTAATCCCGCCTGTGGTCCAGTACCCGCCAAGCCCGTAGGCCGATACGGATAAATAGATATTCTGCACTGCACAGGCCACCGCCTCCACATCTTCTATCTCAGGAATGTTTGGGTTGGCCGATCTTTTCATACCCAGCGCTATGATATGGGATGCCTTCAGCGGCTGCTGTTTTAATTTGTTATAAGTAATCTCTTTAAAGTTGGTACCGGCAAGCTGCTTATATAATTCGCTCTGAAAACCGGCAAACGCCTGCAGCCCCTCACCGGTAAATACGGTAAACTGCCAGGGCTCACCGCGTCCGTGATTAGGCGCCCAGGTAGCGTTGGTCAAAATTTGCTCCACAATGGTATCATCCACTTTTTTACCGGCTTCAAACTGATCGGGAAATACGGAGCGCCTGCTGCGCACCAGCTCATTAAAAGATTCAGGGTGCATATTTACAATTTGCCGCAAATGTAAAGTGTCATCCGCAAAGATGACACCTGAACTGTTTTTTTAGTGCCGTCTTAAGACTAAGACCACACCATGATCCACATTTTATATACAAGTTGCTTAAGAAGCTTCAAATAGTTTTATCATTTCCAGCGCCTCCAGTTCTGCATCTGCCGCATCCAGCATTTCCAGGAACTCTGCCAGCTCACGCCGGCTGAGCAGCAGCTTCATTCCCTCACAGGGAGTGGGTATCATGATACAACGGAGCGAATGACTTTGCTCTTCGGGCTGCTCTTCACCAATCTTGCGCAGCCACCAGCGAAAGGCATCAAACTCTTCCACCCCAAACGTAAGCACCATATTACCATAGCCTAACTGTATTTTTTCGCAGGCAGCGCAGCGCACCACATAGCCCGTGTTATCATCATGGTACAAGGTCTGGTAATGGCACATGCTGATTTGTTTTTGTAAATATGGAGCTGAAAAATCAAAGCTGCTTACGATATGCGTAATCATCATTTACGCAATGAGAAAACTGACCAAATGCTGACAAACCGGCCATCTCCCCCCTGCAAGTTTTCGGCCTTGCCGGACAAATAAAACTATCCACAATCTGTTAAAAACTATGACTGGCTTTTTGGGGCTTTTGCCAGTAAATTCGTCGCCAGTTCTTACACAATAATTGATTGTGGCGCTGTTCACTTCTGATCAGAAGTGAACAGCAAAACTGGGGGAACCATGTGAAAATCATGGGCTGACGGGCAACTGTGAGGGGAAGTGTGAGGTTTAAAAGTTTAATGGTTTAAGGTTTTCAACTTTAAACTTCAGACCTTAAACCTGCTAACTGCTCCAAGCCAGGCTACCCACCACAATTATTATTGCTTTGGAACCTTCCCGGATTAAATAAGGTACCGGCAAAGATTGATTACTCACACTTTTTTCACCAGCAAAAAAGTAACGGTTCTTCGTCTCTTGTCGTACCGCATTCATAAATGCTCAAATTGATTTTTATGTCAAATGAAAATGAACTGTTGCTGCGGGAAAACAAAGACCGTTTTGTTATCCTTCCTATCAATTATCCCAAAGTCTGGGAACAGTATAAAAAACATGAAGCCAGCTTCTGGACGGCCGAGGAAATAGACCTGGGCAGCGACCTCAAAGACTGGGCTTCGCTGAATGACGGCGAGCGCCACTTCATTTCGCATGTGCTGGCTTTTTTTGCCGCCAGCGATGGTATAGTAAATGAAAACCTGGCGGTCAACTTCATGAGTGAAGTGCAATTGCCGGAAGCCCGCTGCTTTTATGGCTTCCAGATCATGATGGAGAATATCCATTCTGAAACCTACGCATTGCTGATTGACACCTACATCAAAGACCCGAAAGAGAAAGACCGCCTCTTCCATGCCATTGATACAGTACCTGCGGTAAAACGCAAAGCAGAATGGGCGCTGCGCTGGATCGAAAACGGAACGTTTGCCGAGCGCCTGGTGGCATTTGCAGCAGTGGAAGGCATTTTCTTCAGCGGCAGCTTTTGCTCCATCTTCTGGCTGAAGAAAAGGGGGCTGATGCCGGGCCTCACCTTCAGCAATGAGCTGATCAGCCGCGATGAAGGGCTGCATTGCGAATTTGCCTGCCTGCTGTACAGCATGCTGAGCAATAAGCTTTCGCAGGAGCAGGTATACAGCATCATCGGCGATGCAGTGGCTATAGAAAAAGAATTTATCACCGATGCACTGCCCGTAAAGCTGATTGGCATGAATGCCGACCTGATGAAGCAGTACATTGAATTTGTAGCTGACCGCTGGCTGAGTGAGCTGGGTTATCCTAAAATGTTTAACGCCGCCAATCCTTTTGATTTCATGGAAATGATTTCACTGGAAGGCAAAACAAATTTCTTTGAGAAAAGAGTGGGCGACTACCAGAAAGCAGGTGTAATGGCCGGCGGGGAAGCGCAGACTTTTTCTACTGATGAAGACTTTTAGAAACGGGTAGTGGGTAATGAGTGGAGAGTAACCGGTACCGTCATTCATTATTTCTTACTCACCACTCATTACTGACCGCTGACCACTGACTACTAACAACTCATTACAATTCTAAAACCTGCAGAGATGTATGTAATTAAAAGAAACGGTAAAAAAGAAAGTGTCAAGTTTGACAAAATCACGGCCCGGATAGAAAAATTATCTTACGGACTTGACAGAAGGTTTGTCAACTCCATTGATGTGGCAAAAAAAGTGATTGAAGGTTTGTATGACGGCGTGACCACCACTGAACTGGATAACCTGGCTGCGGAAACAGCTGCTTCGCTGACCGTGAAGCACCCCGACTATGCGCTGCTGGCCAGCCGCATAGCCGTCAGCAACCTGCACAAAAATACCACCAAGAGCTTCTCTGCCACTATGGAGCAGCTTTATAATTATACTGACCCGAAAACTAATAAAAAGCTTCCCTTGCTGGCTGACGATGTATGGAGCGTTATTCAAAAAAATGAAGAGCTGCTGGACTCCACTATCATATATGACCGGGATTACGGGTTTGATTATTTCGGCTTTAAGACACTGGAAAAATCGTACCTGCTCCGTATTAATGGCGAGGTGGCTGAGCGGCCGCAGCACATGTTTATGCGGGTGGCTATCGGCATTCACAAAGAAGACATTGACAGCGCCCTTAAAACCTATCACCTGATGAGCGAAAGGTGGTTTACACATGCCACTCCCACGCTTTTCAACGCAGGCACGCCCAAACCACAAATGTCTTCCTGCTTCCTGCTGACGATGAAGGATGATAGTATTGACGGCATTTACGACACACTGAAGCAAACTGCTAAAATATCCCAGAGCGCCGGTGGCATTGGCCTGGCTATTCACGGCATACGTGCTACGGGCAGCTATATCGGTGGTACCAACGGTACCAGCAATGGCATCATCCCCATGCTGCGGGTATACAATGACACGGCCCGCTATGTAGACCAGGGTGGTGGTAAGCGCAAAGGCGCCTTTGCCATTTACCTGGAGCCCTGGCATGCAGATGTATTCGAGTTTCTTGACCTGCGCAAAAATCACGGCAAGGAAGAGCTGCGTGCCCGTGACCTCTTCTATGCGCTCTGGATACCTGACCTGTTTATGAAGCGGGTGGAGGAGGACGGCGAATGGAGCTTGTTTTGTCCCAATGAAGCGCCCGGGCTGCATGAGTGCTGGGGAGAAGAGTTTGAAGCGCTGTATGCAAAATATGAGCAGGAAGGCCGTGCCCGTAAAACCATTAAAGCGCAGGAGCTCTGGTTTGCCATTCTGGATGCACAGATCGAAACAGGCACTCCCTACCTGCTGTATAAAGATGCGGCCAACCGCAAGAGCAACCAGCAAAACCTGGGAACTATTAAAAGCTCTAACCTCTGCACCGAGATCATCGAGTACACATCTCCTGACGAGGTGGCGGTATGCAACCTTGCGTCGCTGGCATTGCCCCGCTATGTGATCAATGGAAAATTTGACCATGATAAATTGTATGAAGTAACCTACCAGGTAACGCTGAACCTGAACAAGATCATTGACTACAATTACTACCCGGTAGAGGAAGCCCGCCGGTCTAATATGCGCCATCGCCCAATCGGGCTGGGGGTACAGGGGCTGGCTGATGTGTTCATCCTGATGCGCCTGCCTTTTGAAAGCGACGAAGCCAAACAACTCAACAAGGAAATATTTGAGACCATTTACTTTGCAGCCATGACGGCCAGCAAAGACCTGGCAAAAACAGAAGGCGCTTATGAAACATTTGCCGGCTCACCGGTATCAAAAGGCACTTTCCAGTTTGATATGTGGAATACAGAGCCCACCCTGCGCTGGGACTGGTATACCTTAAAAGCAGAAGTGATAAAACATGGCGTGCGCAATTCCCTGCTGGTAGCGCCCATGCCTACTGCTTCCACTTCGCAGATATTGGGCAACAATG
Organism: Chitinophagaceae bacterium; assembly: GCA_035326305.1. GTDB lineage: Bacteria > Bacteroidota > Bacteroidia > Chitinophagales > Chitinophagaceae > DAOLFO01. The sequence continues at coordinate 2,800 of DAOLFO010000046.1, read as the reverse complement.
AATGCTTTGAACCATATACTTCCAATATTTATGTGCGCCGTGTGCTGAGCGGTGAATTTGTAGTGGTAAACAAGCACCTGCTGAAAGACCTGGTAGAGCTCAACCTCTGGAATGATGATATGAAAAACCAGATCATGACGCATAATGGGTCTATTCAAAAGATCAATGCCATACCGCAGGAAATAAAAGAGATTTATAAAACAGTTTGGGAAATAAAGCAACGGGCTATCATTGATATGGCTGCCGACCGTGGCGCTTATATCTGCCAGTCACAGTCGCTCAACCTGTTTGTAGATGCGCCCACCACCGGCAAGCTGACTTCTATGCATTTCTATGGCTGGAAGAAAGGCCTGAAAACCGGTATGTATTACCTGCGCACCAAGGCTGCTGCACAGGCGGTACAATTTACCGTGGAAAAGCAGGGCGGAAAATCTGTGGAGCCGCTGATAGATACACACAGCCTGACCGTAGTGGAAGATACTGCAGCGCCTGAAGCCAAAATAATAGAAGGCGCTGTATGTACCATGCAGGATGGCTGCATCAGTTGCGGGTCTTAAGCTGACTTAATCTGGACGTTAAGGATAGAGGGTATGTGCCGGAAGGTATGTACCCTTTTTGCTGATGGCTGCCTGCCGGCAAATAGCCCTGTTGTTTCTTCGCAATTCGTAAACGGGCTTGCATGAGGATGTTTATTTTTCTGATTATCAATGAAAGGCCTGTTTTCGTTTTTCCCTTTACCGTAAATCCACTGCCATTTACCTGCCTACTTTCGCTGCCAAACTGCAAAACCGGCTATGGCAAGACCCGTAAAAAAGAAAACCAGGTGGCAAAAGGTAAGAAAGCTGTTTAACGACATACACCTGTGGCTGGGCCTGGTCAGCGGGCTGATTGTAGTAGCAGTTTGCCTCAGCGGCACCATTTATGTATTCAGCACAGAGCTGACAGAGCGATCGGCACCGCACCTGTACAAAGTTACTGCACCGGCCGGTGCAGTAAAAATTCCCGTGGATAAACTGGTGCAGCAGGTAAAAGATGCCTTTCCCGGTCATACGCTTACCAGCATCTACATTCCCGGAAGCAGTACCCGCACTTACCGCCTGTCGCTGAAAAAAGAAGGCGATAAAGAGGCCCGGCCCGTCAGCTATTTTGTCAATCCCTACACCGGGAACATCCCCGGCAATTCAAATGAGAAGAATGGCACCAAAGAGTTTATGAGCAACATGTTCAGCCTGCACCGCTGGCTGCTGCTGGATAAAATTGAAAAGCCCCTTATCAAAGGAACTACTAACCGCGAACTGGGCAGCATGATCACCGGCTGGGCCACTATCCTGTTTACGCTGGGCTGCATCACCGGGCTGGTGATATGGTTTCCACAAAAGGTAAAGCACTGGCGGCAGGGCCTGAAAATAAAATGGAAAGCAAGCTGGAAGCGGCTGAACCATGACCTGCACAATACGCTTGCTTTTTATGCGCTTATCTTTTTATTACTGATGGGGCTTACCGGGCCGCAATGGTCATTTGACTGGTACCGTACCGGGCTGCAAAAGACACTGGGCACCTACAAGCCCAAAGATGCACCGAAAGAAAAACAGCCGGTATCCGCACTTACCGACAGTGCGGGCAATACCCCTGCTTCCCTGCAGCAATACCTTGCAGTAGCCGATACCGCTCTTCCCTATGCAGGCGACTATACCATCAGCCTGCCGGCTGATGCAGCAGGCACAGTAACTATCAGTAAGTATAAAACCGGCTTTTTTGCCCCGGCTGCATCTGACAGGCTCACGCTGGATCAGTACAGCGCCGCCGTGCTGAAAAAGGATATTTTCAAAGAAAAGCCATTTAACCAGCGGGTGGCCGGCTCTATCAAGGCGCTGCACGTAGGCAATGTATACGGCACTTTTACCAAGATCATTTATTTCATTGCCTGCCTTATAGCCACTACACTGCCCATCACCGGCACATTGATATGGATAAATAAGCTGAAGCAAAAAAGAAGGAAAGGCACCAGGGATAGAAACCAAGGGGCAGTCATAGAGAAAGAAGCAGCCAGGGAAGCCGTTGCTGAATAAATAAAATGAGTAATAAACGCCAAATGTCAAATATTAAGAAACAAACAGGCTTCAAATTATAAAGTGCTGCAGTATATCTGGTGCGCTTATCGAATATTTATCAGCGCATCAGCAAGGGTAGGGAAATTCCGGGCCTTCTTTAATTACACCTGTACTTTAATGAAACGCCGATTGAAAAATTTGAGGCTCCTTTGTCAATAATTCCCCTGAAATTAATGTTGCTAAAATTTGTAAAGCGTAGTTCAGGTTCAATAAAAAGTGAAGTCTTTAAATTAAACTTCCTGCTCAATCTCAGCAGAAAGCCTGTTTTTACTTCCGGCTCTTCCTTATATTCATTCAGTTGTACTCCGTCACCTTCCAACTGCTTCCAGGAAGCCAACCTGCTAAATGATGGCCCACCTGAAATAATAAAACTATTTACATAAAACCTGTATGTTAAATAGGCTGTAAGGTACCTTCGTGCAACAGTCACTACTTTACCATCCGGCAATACCATATCAGCGACATTTGCAGGCCTGTAAAGCAACCCCGCCTCTCCGCCGCTCTTTTTAGTAATTTGCAATTCATAGCTAATTCCCGGCACCAATTTCAATCGTGGTGTTGGATAAATCTCCGAGCTTATGTTTACTCCAATTGCCTGTTGTTTTTGTGCCTGTACCACCAACCCGCTTAGCCATATCTGAACCAGGAAGAAAAAGCAATGTTTCATAAATTAAAAGTTAGGGCGTGTT
>DAOLFO010000379.1:0-2891 GCA_035326305.1 Chitinophagaceae bacterium | reverse complement strand
AACGACCGGTTGCTCTGGGTATCGCTGCACAATGCGGACGGCATCGTGGCCATACCGGCAGACAGCACTTATAAAGAGCTGCCAGCTAACCCTGATTATGATTCTAAAAAACTATATGTGCAATATCCCGGCAGCAAAACAAAGGACTCCATGCAGGTGCCGCTGATAAAGACAGGCAAAACCCCCAAAGTGATTGCCCGCACCGCCGACAGCCGCCACCTGCTGGTAAGCAACTGGCACTCGTACAATGTGAGTGTGCTGGAAACGGATATCACCAGGCCGCCTTTTGCCAAAATCGTTGCTACGGTGCCGGTACCTGCCATTCCCCGCGGCATAGCTGTGAGCGATAAAACGAATAAATCTTATGTAGCTATTATGGGCGGCGCCAACCTGGCTGTGCTTGATAATAATACCTGGGCAAAAGACAGCAGCATAGCCGTGGCTTCTAATCCAAGACATATCGTAACAGACAGCAGCGGAAGGCTTTTTGTATCCTATAACCGTACAGCCCGTATCGCCTGCGTGGACCCGGTGTCGGGGCAAACATTATTTACGGTAGCCACACCGGCGCAGCCGCGTACCATTATATTGTCTAAGAACCACCGCTTCCTCTTTGTCACCTGCTACAGCAGCGATAAAGTGGAAGTGTTTAAAATCAACGACAACAGCTTTACCCGCATCGCATCGCTGCCCTGCAAGGGCCACCCGGTAGGCGTGGATATTTTTGAAAATGATACACAACTGGAAGCGTGGGTTTGCAGTTATACTACCGGCAGCATCCGTATTTTCAGTTTTAATAAAAAGTAAACAGAGGAGCAGACATGAAGTTTTCGCATTTGCACGTACATACTCAATTTTCATTATTAGATGGCGCAGCTTCCATTCAGAACCTGTATAAGAAAGCCATTGCCGATGGTATGCCGGCGCTCGCTATCAGCGACCACGGGAATATGTTTGGCGTGTTTGAATTTGTATCAGAAGCCTATAAGCATAAAGATGAAAACGGCAACCTGAAGGTAAAGCCCGTAGTCGGCTGTGAGTTTTATATCACGGCCAGCCGGCACCAGAAAACATTTACCAAAGAACAGAAAGACGTACGCCACCACCAGATACTGCTTGCCAAAAATGAGCAGGGATATAAAAACCTGGTAAAGCTCACTTCGCTTGGCTTTATTGAAGGCATGTACAGCAAGTACCCCCGTATTGATAAAGAACTGATACTGCAATACCATGAAGGGCTGATCGCCACCACCTGCTGCCTCGGCGCTTCGGTGCCGCAGGCCATCCTGCGCGGCGGTGAGGCAGCAGGTGAAAATGAATTTAAATGGTGGCTGAATATCTTCCAGGACAATTTTTATGTGGAGCTGCAGCGGCACCGCATGCCGGAGCAGGATAAAGTAAATGAAGTACTGATAAAGCTGGCCCGCAAATACAAAGTAAAGATCATTGCCAGCAACGATTCCCACTACGTGGAAAAAGAAGATTTTAATGCCCACGACATTTTGCTTTGCATCAACACCGGTGAAAAAATAAGCACCCCTGCCCTGCGTGATTTTGCAGATGATGATGTCAACATCAAAGGGAAGCGTTTTGCTTTCCCCAATGATGAATTTTATTTTAAGACCACGGCAGAAATGAGCCAGGTATTCTCTGATCTGCCGGAGGCAATAGATAATACAAATGAAATCGTTGATAAAATAGAGCTGCTCAACCTGAAGCGGGATATCCTGCTACCCTATTTCCAGGTACCTAAAGAGTTTGCCTCGCAGGATGAATACCTGGAACACCTGACATGGACAGGAGCAAAAGAACGGTACAGCGAAATAACGCCGGAGATAGATGAGCGTATCCGGTTTGAATTATTTACCATCAAAACAATGGGCTTTGCCGGGTACTTTCTTATCGTAAGTGATTTTATCCGGGCGGGGCGTGATATTGGCGTATTTATCGGGCCGGGCCGCGGATCGGCGGCAGGATCGGTAGTGGCCTACTGTACCGGCATTACCAATATTGATCCCATTAAGTACAACCTGCTGTTTGAACGGTTCCTGAACCCTGACCGTAAGTCCATGCCTGATATAGATACCGACTTCGATGATGAAGGCCGGCAAAAAGTAATAGACTATGTGGTAAGCAAGTACGGAAAGGAGCAGGTAGCGCAAATCATTACCTATGGTACCATGGCCGCTAAAATGAGCATCAAGGATGTGGCCCGTGTGATGGATCTGCCCCTTGCCGAATCTAATGCGCTGGCAAAGCTGGTACCGGAAAAGCCGGGCATAGAGCTCAAGCGGGTGCTGCATGCGCCCATGCGTGCCAGGGACGGTGAAAAGTCGCTGGAAGAAAAAGACGGGCTCGGTGCAGATGACCTGGAAAATGTGCGCCGTCTCCGCGAAACCTATAATAACACGGAAACCGCTGCCAGCAAAGTGCTGCATGAAGCAGAGAGGCTGGAAGGATCGGTACGGAATACAGGCATCCATGCGGCAGGCATCATCATAGCACCTAAAGATCTGACTGAGCTGATGCCGGTGGCGGTAGCCAAAGATTCGCCGCTATGGGTAACGCAGATAGAAGGTAAGGTAATCGAAGATGCCGGTGTAATCAAGATGGACTTCCTGGGGCTGAAAACGCTTACCATCCTGAAAAATGCGCTGAGAATGATCAGGCAAAATCATGGTGTGGATATAGTGCTGGACGATTTGCCGCTGGATGATAAGCTTACCTACGAACTGTACCAGCGGGGCGAAACTAACGGTACTTTCCAGTTTGAAAGTCCCGGTATGCAGAAATACCTGCGTGACCTGAAGCCTGACCAGTTTGCCGATCTCATTGCAATGAACGCCCTGTACCGGCCCGGGCCGCTGGCATACATTCCCAACTTTATCAAC
>DAOLFO010000045.1:0-14700 GCA_035326305.1 Chitinophagaceae bacterium | reverse complement strand
TACCAACCGCGGAGGAAAAGGCGTGAAGACAATTAATGTAACAGATAAGACCGGCAGCCTGGTGGGCATACTGGATGTGAACGAAAGGCAGGATTTAATGATTACCTGCAAAAGCGGGGTAACCATCCGCATGAAAGTGGCCAATGTCAGCGAGCAGGGACGTGCCACACAGGGAGTAAAGCTGATCCGGCTGGATGAAGGCGATGAAATAGCCGCCATCACTCAACTGGATGAAGAGCAGCCTGAAAACGGGGCGCCGGTTACTGAAGAACCTTCTGCCGCAACAGGGGAAGAGGCAACCAGCCAGCCCGAATCTCCGTCTCCTGAAAACGAACCCGGACAATAAGGCTCAGACATTAAAACAAAATAAATATTTCTGAACGATGAAAAAGATCACATTTATCCTGACGATGCTGTCAATAGCTCTTTTTTCTGCTGCGCAGAACTACGGAGACATAGAAGGCAGCATCCTGATCAATAATTATAAAAAGGCAAAAGAGGAACTGGATAAACGTATGACCAATGCCAAGTTCATATCCAAGCCCAACGCCTATCTGCTGAAAGCAAGGATCTACGGCGCCCTTGCCACCGATACGGCCCTTGCCGATGATGCAGCCCGCAAGATGAACCAGGATGCTGATGAGGCTTTTGCAAAATACAGGGAGATGGACCCGGGGCTGGAGTTGCTGAAAGAAATGGTGTACAAGGATGCACCTGTATATATTTATTCCAACCTGTTTGCCTACGGCCAGCAGGATTTGAATAATGAAAAATGGGAGCAGGCGTATAATACTTTTAAGAAAGTGGAAGACTACTCCAGCCTGCTGGCCCGGCAAAACCTGCTGACTTCCCCGCTTGACACAGCAGTATACCTTTATGCAGGCTATACAGCAGAAAGAGCTGGAAAAACGGAGGATGCTGTAAAACATTATACCAAACTGGCAGATGCAAATGTGGGGGAAGGGTATGAAAATATATATAACTTCCTGGTGATTCATTATTTTAAGAAAAATGACCTGGCCAATTTTGAGAAATACCGCCAGCAGGGGCTCCGCCTGTTTCCCCAAAGCGAGTTCTTTAAAAATGACCAGTCTGATTTTGCAGTAGGCCTTGATGTCAACTTTTCCAACCAGATGAAGTCACTGGAAGCAGTGCTGTCTAAAGACCCCAATGATTTTAAAGCCAATTTTGCGCTCGGCCGCCTCATCTTCGATACACTGTATTCTACCGTGGATGGGGCAGTACCTCCAGCCAATGCGGCTGAACTGGAAACAAAAATGGTGGATGCTTTCAATAAAGGTATCGCAGCCGATCCCAATCACGATATTATCCTGCTTTTCCTGGGCGATCACTATGTGCAAAAAGCGAATAAGGTAGTGGATGACATCAGCAAGCTGGAAAACGAGATCAACAAAAAGCCTGGTGCGAAAGCTTCTAAAGAGGAAGCAGCCAGGCTGGCAGAGCTGAATAAGAAATATGCTGACCTGGATGAACAGACCCGTATTCCCTACGAAAAAGCTGCTGCCATATATGCTGCCAAAAGCACGCTTAGTGCTAATGAAAAACAACAGTACCGCAATGTAGCTGGTTTTCTCGGCGACATCTATACCCGCAAGCGGGAAGCAGCCGAGGCTAAAAAATCTCCGGACGCTAAAAAGCTGGAAGCAGAAGAGAAAAAATGGAATGACCTGTATATGGTGCTTGGTAAACGCAACTAACAGGCAGTTGCCTGTTTTATCATAACTGTATTTTAGTATCACTCCGTATAAAAGCTATACGGAGTGATTTTTTTTATAACATTTTATCCGTACACTTAGCTATCGTAAAACAATATGGCAGATTATATACAATTACAGTTTGATGCTGTTACTGAAGATCAGTCAGCCATGATACTGGCCTTACTGTCGGAAGAGGGGTTTGAAGGATTTGAAGAAGAGGCGGGAAGCCTGAAAGCATACCTGCCTGCTGATGCATGGACTGAAGAAAAAAAGCAATTGGTACAATCAATAATTGCTTTCCCGTATACGCAATCGCTGATAGGCGAAACAAACTGGAATGCGCTGTGGGAGTCAAATTTTTCTCCTGTCACCGTTCGCGACTTTGTAACTGTTCGGGCAGATTTTCACCCGCCTGCTGCTGGTGTATGCCACGAAATAGTGATCATGCCAAAAATGAGCTTTGGCACAGGCCATCATGCCACCACTTTTATGATGCTGGAAGCAATGGCGGCTATTCCCTTTGCCGGCAAAAATGTGCTGGATTTTGGCACCGGCACAGGTGTGCTGGCTATACTGGCGGAAAAGCTGGGAGGCAGCAGCATCACTGCTGTGGACAACGATCCGTGGAGCATAGAAAACGCAGCGGAAAATGCCCGGAAAAATCAATGCAGCCGGATTCGGTTATCACTTGCTGATGAGATACCGGCCGGCAGTATGTTTGACATCATCCTGGCCAATATCAACCGGAATGTGCTGCTGGAGCATATGGAGCGGTTAAAAGCGCAGTTGCTGCCGGGAGGTACTATATTGCTGAGCGGCCTGCTTACTGCAGATGAGGAAATAATGCGTCAGTCCATTGCCCTGGCAGAGCTGCAGGTGACCGGGCGCACAGAAAGGGCTAACTGGTTGCTGCTGAAGGTTTCTGCTTAATATGAGGGGGTAATATATTATTAAATTATTGTTATCATCCTCGGCATTTTTACTTATTTTTGATATTCAACTTCAACCCAAGTGTTCTATGAATGAACTATTGCTGATAGTTCTGGCATACCTGATTGGCAGCATACCCAGCTCTGTGTGGGTAGGCCGTTATTTTTTCAATATAGATATACGGGAGTACGGCAGCGGTAATGCCGGTGCCACCAATACATTCCGGGTACTTGGTCCTAAATGGGGCACTATTGTCATGATTGCCGATATGCTGAAAGGCATGATTGCCGTAAAGCTGGCGCTCCTGCTGCCGGAATATACGGACAACTCCATCGGCCTGCTCAACCTGCAAATAGGGCTCGGACTGGCGGCTGTCGTAGGACATATTTTCCCTATCTGGGCTGATTTTCGCGGTGGTAAAGGGGTGGCTACGCTTTTTGGTTTGGTAGTGGGCATTTCACCATGGACGGCGCTGGCCTGCTCCGGTGTTTTTTTGCTGGTGCTTTACCTTACCCGCTTTGTATCGCTGAGCTCTATACTTGCCAGCATTGCTTTTCCTGTCTTTATCCTGGTTGTCTTTAACGTGGAGAATCATATTTACCGTGTATTTGCCATTGCTGTGGCGCTGATGGTCATTCTCACGCATCAAAAAAACATAGGCCGGCTGCTGCGGGGCAGCGAAAGCAAAGTGCCTATCCTGAAACACAGGGATCGCCGCCGGCAACGCCGCCGGGAAAACATATCCTGAGGCAACCCATCCGCTTTGTAAAAAGTCTTAACTTTCTGATACCTTGTTGCCAACTGCCGGATGGCTTTTGGTACAAAGATTGGTTTTATTCAAATTAAACATCTGTTATGAAACGGTTATCCATACTGTTGCTGGCTGCTGCCACCTTCACCATTTCCTGTACAAAAAATCCCCTTACGGGTAAAAGCCAGTTTACGCTGATCCCGGAGTCGGAACTGCAAACCATGGCTTCACAGGAGTATGTGCAGTTTCTTTCATCCAATAAAGTGGTTGCTGCCAGCGCCAATAAGGATGCAGAAATGGTAAAAAGGGTAGGGCAGCGGATTACGGCCGTTGTGCAATCTTACTATAATGAAAAAGGTATCAGCGACAAACTGCAGGGCTTCAACTGGGAATATAACCTGGTAAACGACCCGAATGTAAATGCCTGGTGTATGCCGGGTGGGAAAATTGTAGTATACACCGGCCTGCTTCCCATTACACAAAATGAAGCGGCCCTTGCCGTGGTAATGGGGCATGAGGTATGCCACGCTTTATTGCAGCATGGCAACCAGCGTATGAGCCAGCAGATGGGAGCCCAGGCTGTGCAGGCCGGGCTGGCGATAGCGCTGGCCAATAAGCCCCAGCAAACACAAAACCTTTTTATGACCGCCTATGGACTGGGCGCACAGGTAGGGCTGATACTGCCATTTTCCCGCAAGCATGAGTTGGAAGCCGACCGCTGGGGCCTCATATTTGCCGCTATGGCCGGCTACAACCCGCAGGAGGCCATCCCTTTGTGGGAAAGAATGGAAAAGGCAGGCGGAGGGCAGAAACCACCGGAATTTTTAAGCACTCACCCCAGTGAAGGCAATCGTATTGCACAACTGCAGAAAATAATGCCGGAAGCGCTGAAGCATTATAACCCTGTTCGCCAGTAATATACAGGTAAAAACTTTTTAAAATCCCGTTTTCAACGCATCGGAAACGGGATTTTTATTGTCCGGCTCCCGCCTTACCGGCATTTATTTGTATCTTTGCACTCCCTGCGAATGAGAACTCTGGTTATCAGCAATGCTGCCGATGCCAGGAACCCCTTAAATTGATTCAAAATATGTTACCAACAGTTTTTGACAAGTTACAGTTAGCAGACGAAAAGAATCTTTTAATTCAGGGTTTACCTTCTTCCATCGAAAAGCAGTTCAGCAAGCTTTCTTTCGCCAAAAACATGACCCCCCTCCTGAAAAACAGGAAAATTGATTTTGCCCTTGTGTTTGCGGTAAACGAAAACCAGTTGAATGGTATTTTGAAGGAAGTAATGCCTTCCCTGAAAGAGGAATCTAAATTCTGGGTGGCCTATCCCAAGACCACTTCGAAGATCGTCACCGACCTGAACCGGGAGTGTAGCTGGAACAGGCTCACCTGCGAAGGGTATGAAAGTATTGAACGCATCGAACTGGATCATGTATGGAGCGCTATGCGCTTTGTAAAAGGAGATAACCTCCGTGATGAATCCAAAGCCACTTCCAGGAAAAGACAGGCAGTGGCAGTAGCCGAATAAGGCTTTGATTATACCAGATTTAATTAAGTTTACAGGCCGGGAAAAACTCCCGGCCTGTTTATTTAATGACATACATCAACATTGAAATAAAAGCCCGCTGCAGCAACCCTGGAAAAATACGCCGGTACCTTATGGCACAGCAAGCTGATTTTAAAGGTACCGATCACCAGCAGGACACCTACTATCAGGTAGCGCAGGGAAGACTGAAGTTGCGGGAAGGGAATATTGAAAACAACCTGATTTATTATAAAAGACCAGACCAGGCTGGTCCGAAGCAGTCCGATTTTACCTTGCTGCCCGTTGCCGAACCGCTAAAGCTGAAGGCCATACTGGCTGAAGCAATCGGGGAAAAAGTGGTGGTGAAAAAGAAAAGGGACATTTATTACCTCCAAAATGTAAAGTTTCATATTGATGAAGTGGACGGGCTGGGCTCCTTTGTAGAAATAGAAGCCGGCAACCTGCAGGCCCCGCACCTGGACCGGGATCAACTGCTGGAGCAATGTACTCATTACCTGGAAGCGTTTGGTATCCGGGAAGGGGATTTGCTGACGCATTCCTACAGCGATATGCTGGCAGAAAAATAAAAAAGAAGCCGTTTAGCGTAAAATAACAGTTCCTGTTTTCCGTACGATTTCCAGTTCCATACGCTTCAGGTGCTCGTGTGTTTGGTAAAGCACGGCATAAGCCGTCGGTGTATGCTCCTTTTCCATGTCCTGCTGGTTTTCATGGATCATCCTTTTTATTTTACGGAGCTTCAGGTAATTGATAGCAGACAGCACCTGTTCATGAGTACGGTCTTCATCCATCTTCAAAAACTTCTGAAGCTTCGATTCATTGTCCTGGTGAATGGCCTGCATAAAAGATTCATACGACTGCTCAAACAGGGAACGCTGGTAGCCGGATGCCTGGCTAAACTCTTTTCGCCAGTGCTCGCTTTCCTCATAAGGAAAATTGAGCAGGGATACGGCAAACGCACTCATTGCTGCGTCAGGGTGGTAGATAAAAAAGTTTTTACCGGGCACCTGTCCCCCGGCTAACTGTGAGCGAAAAGCCTGGACAAGCTGCAGCACGGTTGCATTGTCCAGCAGGCTTTCATCAGGCATCTCTTCCAGTACAAATGAGGCGATGCTTTTATCTTCATCCCAGCTTTTTTCTCCATGCTCCAGTAAGATGCGGGCTACTTCCCGCTCCTGCAAGTCATCTTTGAACAGCAGGTTAAAAGTAGCTTCATCATAATTGGTATCGGCTCCCTGCTTTGCGTTTTCTTCGCGGGCCTGCTCACTGTCCTGCTGCTGTCTCCGCTCCAGCGTGGTAATGCGGTCACGGATAAATTTATTGACCAGGGCATGAAGCCCTGCTTCATCAATCTTCAGCAGTTCGGCCGATTGGCGGATATAATCCTGCTGCCGGGTAAAATCTTCTGCTTTGTTGATACGTGAAATTGTTTCAGCAATTTTGCTGACCACTTCCGATTTCTTCACCGAATCATTGCCGGCATCAGTCAGGGCCACTTCCAGTTGAAACAGGATAACATCTTTTTTATTTTCCTGCACAAAGCTGGTAAATGCGGCTGCTCCCACTTTGTTGACATAGCTGTCGGGGTCTTCTTTATCTGGTATCAGCACCAGCTTTACATTCAAGCCTTCTTCCAGCGCCATATCCAGTCCCCGCAGGGCAGCTTTGACACCGGCAGCATCCCCATCGTAAATAATAGTAAGGTTGCGGGTATATTTTTTAACAAGGCGCAACTGGTCAGTGGTAAGTGAGGTGCCGCCGGAGGCAACCACATTTTCAATACCTGCCTGGTGCAATGATACCACATCTGTATACCCTTCTACCAGCAGGCATTCATCTGCTTTGTCAATAGCCTGGCGGGCAAAATAAGAGCCATAGAGTATTTTGCTTTTTACATAAATCTCATTTTCCGGCGTATTGATATACTTGGGGGCCCGGTCGGTTGTTTTTAATATCCGGGCGCCAAAGCCCAGTACCTTTCCGCTTTGATTATGTACCGGGAAAATGACCCGGCCACGGTAATTGTCCGTAAGCTGCTCATTCCGGTTTACTACCAACCCTGATTTAAACAGCAACTCCGTATTATATTGCTTTGCCACAGCTTCTTTAGCAAAAGCGTCCCGCTGCTCGGGCGAATAGCCCAACTGGAATTTGCGGATGATATCTTCACGGAAACCTCTTTCTTTGAAATAAGAAAGCCCGATATCCTGGCCTTCTTCCGTATCAAACAGCATGCGGGCAAAAAAATCGCGGGCAAAGCCATTGATAATATACAGGCTGTCGGCAGCCTGGTACTGCTGCCGCTGCTCATCGCTCACAAATGTTTCCTCTATTTCTATCCCGTATTTGTTAGCCAGCCATTTCAGCGCATCCACATAGCTGTACTTTTCATGCTCCATGATGAAGCTGATACTGTTGCCGCTTTTGCCACAGCCAAAGCATTTATAAATTTCCTTGCTGGGCGATACGGTGAAAGATGGAGTTTTCTCATTATGAAAAGGGCAGAGGCCCAGGTAGTTGGAACCGCGTTTTTTGAGCTTTACAAACTCACCCACCACATCGGTGATGTGCACCCGGCCCAGTATCTGCTGTATCGTATTTTGAGAAATCATTCCGGCGGCAAGTTATTGAAAAAATGAAGTGCCTCTGCGGTTAAAACGGATTTTGGGCTGCGCCGGAAAGCAATTGTTTAACAGCTTGCTTTACAGAGGCAACGGTTTTCCGGCTATTGCTGTCATACCCCGTACATCTATCACCACCAAAACGCGGGGAATGAATAAGTATCTCCTCATCAGCCTTTGCCTGTTTTTCTTTCTTTATGCCTGTACCACCAATACGGCCCGCAGAGATCTGCCTGCACAAACGCAGGGATATATGCCGGTATATGCACCACCGGAAATAGCCATGTCAGTAGCTGCTGCGCCACCGCGGGCTACCATAAATGGCGGCAAGATTTTTACAACCGGCCAACTGCTGTTCCAGGTAGAAAAAGACTCCGGCATACATGTAATTACCTATGCCGACCCTGTCCATCCAGAGAAGCTTGGCTTTATCCGCTCCGCTTTGTGCAAAGAGCTGTCTGTCAGGAACGGTTTTATTTACACAAATAATATGAGCGACCTGGTGGTGATTGATATCAGCAATCTGAATGATATCAGGGAAGCAGGCCGGGTGGCCAATGTATTCCCCGACCTGGCCCTGCAGTATCCACCCAAGACAAACCCCGGAGAAACAATTTATTTTGAATGTCCCGACCCGGCAAAGGGCATGGTGATTGGGTGGGAACTGAAAACAATTAAAAATCCTAAATGCTGGCGATAATGAGAAAATGGTTGTTACAAATACTGGCAGGAGCAGCTATTGTATTACTCTATGGCAATTGCTCCAAAAGTTCAGAAAGCGCCGCACAGACAGGTGCGGGTGGCTCCACAGCCCGGTTTACAATTAGTGGCAATTACCTGTATGTGGTGGACCATTCCAGCCTGAAAACATTCAGCATTGCCAACCCGGAAAATCCGGTGCTCAAATCAAAAACGGAAATAGGCATCAATATCGAAACCATCTTTCCTTACCAGGATAAGCTGTTTATCGGGTCTTCCTTTTCCATGTATATCTTTTCATTGACCAGCCCTGAGCGCCCGGTACAAATAGCTAAAGCAGACTATGAAATCCGTATGGCCTGCGACCCGGTAGTGGCAAAGGATGGCGTAGCCTATGCCACCCTGCGTGCCAGCGGCCCCTGTGGCGGATCGCAAAGCGCACTGGTGGTATACAACACTACGGATATCAGCAAGCCCGTGCTCGCCAAAACTGTCAACCTGCAGGGGCCCTACGGGCTGGGCCTGAAAGATAATGCCCTCTATGTATGTGAAGGTGCGCTGGGTATCCGCGTATTTGATATAGCAGACAAGTACAATCCCGTGCAGGTATCAACGTTAGAGCATGATGAAACATACTATGATGTGATTCCCTATGGCAACATACTCATTGCGCAGGCAGCGTCCGGTATCGTGCTGTACGATACCGGGGCTGACCCGCTGCAGCCGGTGTTCATTTCTAAAATAACCCAATGACATTCACCAGGTATTTTTTCTTTCTCCTTTCCTGTATCTGCTGCCTTACCACCACTGCCCAGGTATACCAGGGCGGCAGACAGTATACTGGTTTCACTTTGCGGTTTGCCCCGCTCTCTTTTCTTGAAGGCGATGGAAATGTGTCGGTCGGGGCAGGCTACCGCATCAATCAGCACTGGGGTGCGACACTGGATCCCGGGTACATTTTTTTCCGGCCGTATGAAAGCGGGGAAAACAGGGAAACAATGGCTGTCAGCGGCATCAAAATACGCAGTGATATACGCTATTTTCCCGGCAGGGATGGGAAAAGGTTCTTTATCGGGCCTGAATTTCATTATAAATATATCCGCTCCAGGGAGCTGGCTGATTTTGGCTTCAATTGCGTTGGCGGGCAATGTGATTATTTTCAGCAGGCCCGCTTTTCAAATATTAAAAGGGAAACAGGTATTTCATTGAAGTTTGGCACCACGCTGCGGCTGTCAGGCAGGTTTGAAACAGAATTGTATGCCGGGATGGGCGTGAAAAGAAAACGTTTTACCCGCAGGGATATACCAACTGGAGGCAGCTTTGTCAGCAACCCGGAGACCTGGAACTTTTTTGTTATCAATACAAGGGAAGACGGCTCCTACCTCATACTGCCGGCCGGCGCCAGGCTGGTATTCCGCCTCTGATGATATCCTTTGTCCAATACTTTCTCTCTTGCTTTAAAAAAAATGGGATAAACGCTGTGCCAGTGTTTACCCTTATGGCTTGTATGGCCCGGCCATGCTGTACCTGCCTGTGTAAAAAAAAGGATTGATTTACGGGAAAACTGTCTTAAATTAGAAATACCATCCAGCACCCGGGAAAAAAGACAGAGTAAGTATTTATTCACTCTTAAATATACATCCCATGGTTCAGGTAGAGACTTCACAGCTTACCGCAGAGTGTAATACCTGGAGAGAAACACTCCGGCGGTACCGCGAAGAATTTTCGCAGGATAAGATCAGGCTCCAGGATGCCACCACCCAACCGCTCTCGAAAGAACAACTACAGGACGTAGAGCATCTTCACAACCAGTTTCACATTCAGCTTATCAACATTCACGATCTGAAGCAGGCAATCAAGACACATTGCAAGCGGATGGATTATGAAATGAATGTGCACAAGGGGCAGCTCAATGATGATACGGTGGCTGAGCATGAAGGATTGCTCGACCAGTACCAGCGGCTGGAGCATACGCTGACAGAGCTGCGGGAAGAGTTTAACCGCTTTATAAGCCGGACACCTTAAAAGAAGAAAAGCATAGTACTGTTTTTTCCTGCTGATACGGCGGCCTGCTGGTATATCAGTCATACGTTGTTGCCATATATCCCCGGTATTGTCATAGCAAGGGCCATAGTGTAATCGCTGCATCTTTATTGATACTGCTGCCGTTTTACCCGGTTTGCCATTCTATTTATTCATTTAAAAAATTCACTTGCTATGGCAGAGTTTGATACTTCACATGTAAAAAATATTGTCTTGCTGGGCCACGCCGGCTCCGGTAAGACCACATTAGCGGAATGTATGCTATATGAGGCCGGTATTATTTCCCGCAGGGGAAATATAGCCGAAGGCTCCACCACGGGCGATTACCATGAGCTGGAGCAGGAGCGGGGCAATTCAATCTTCAGCAAGCTGCTGCATACCCGCTGGCGCGGCTACAAAATCAATATCATTGACACACCGGGTTATGATGATTTTTCCGGTGAGGTAATCTCAGCGCTAAGGGTGGCAGACACCGGTGTGATGCTGCTGAATGCGGTAATGGGCGTGGAAGTGGGAACAGATGTAATCTGGGATTATACAGAGCGGTTTAAAACGCCGATGATCTTTGCTGTAAATAAGCTGGATGATGATAAGGCTGATTTTGAAAAGACATGGCAGGAAGCCAAAACACATTATGGCAGCAAGGTGACCCTGGTGCAATACCCGCGGCAAACAGGCGCCGGCTTTCATGAAATCATTGATGTGCTGCGGATGACGATGTACAAGTTTAAAGATGCCGGCGGCAAGCCGGAAAAGCTGCCCATACCCGAAGAAGAGAAAGAAAAAGCAGATATGCTGCACAAAGAGCTGATAGAGGCCGTTGCCGGCAATGATGAAACACTGATGGAAAAATATTTTGAAAAAGGAGAGCTGGATGAGGATGAAATGAAAGCCGGGCTGAAACAGGCTATGATCAATCATGACCTGTTTCCATTATTCTGCTTATCGGCAGAACGAAACATGGGCAGTGGCCGGCTGATGGGCTTCATTGACAATGTATGCCCCAGTGCCAACGAAATGCCGCCGCAAAAAACGAAGAAAGGGAATATGCTGCCCTGCGACAGCAACGGGCCCGCCTGCATTTTTGTATACAAGACCGTGGCAGAACCGCATGTGGGTGAGCTTTCTTTTTTCAAAGTGTACTCCGGTACTGTAAAGACAGGCATGGAGCTGGAAAATGAAAGCACCGGTGTATCGGAAAAGATAAACCAGTTGTTCCTGGTAGAGGGCAACAAACGTACACAGGTACACGAATTAGTGGCGGGCGATATTGGCGCTACCCTCAAGCTGCGCAATACGCATGTCAACAATACCCTGCATGCCAAAGGCAGGAACGAAGAGCTGGAGCCTATACAGTTCCCTTCGCCTAATATGACGGTGGCCATAGAGCCGGTAAAAAAAGGAGAAGAGGAAAAGTTGTCACAGGCGCTGCACCAACTGCGGGAAGAAGACAGCACATTGCTGGTGGAAGTATCGCCGGAACTAAAACAGATACTGCTGCACTGCCAGGGTGATATGCACCTTGCGGTGGCTAAATGGAAAATAGAACATCAGCAGCGTATGGAAGTGCGGTTTGTAAAGCCGCGCATCCCGTACCGGGAAACGATCCGGAAAATGGCAGAGGCCAGCTACCGGCATAAAAAACAAAGCGGGGGAGCCGGGCAGTTTGCCGAAGTGTTCATGCGCATTGAACCCTGGCAACCGGGTATGCCGGAGCCGGCGGGCCTTACCGTCAGGGGCAGGGATGAATATGACCTGGACTGGGGTGGCAAGCTGGTTTTTTACAATTGCATTGTAGGCGGGGCTATTGATGCCCGCTTCCTTCCGTCTGTTATGAAAGGAGTGATGGAAAAAATGCAGAATGGCCCGCTCACCGGTTCCTATGCACGGGATATACGGGTATGTGTGTATGACGGTAAAATGCACCCGGTGGACAGCAATGATATTTCCTTTAAGATAGCCGGGCTGCAGGCTTTCCGCCAGGCTTTTCAGCAGGCAGACCCGCTGCTGCTGGAACCGGTGTACAAAGTAGAAATACTTTGCCCGGACGACCTGACAGGCGGCATCATGGGCGACCTGCAAAGCCGCAGGGCCATTATTGAAGGAATGGATACGGAAGGGAATTTTCAGAAAATAATAGCCAGTGTGCCGCTGGCGGAAATGAATGATTTTTCTTCTTCGCTGCGCTCCCTGTCCCAGGGCAGGGCCCGGTTTGGCATGCACTTCCAGTCGTATGAGCCGGTGCCGTACGAAATACAGAAACGGCTGATGGAAGAACATAGTAAGGCAGTAAGTGAGGAACTGGTTTGATATTGTTTAATACTCCGGGTTTTGCGTATTTGTTACTTAACTTCGGTAGCTTAAAAAAAGTAACAGATGTGCAAAACGTTTTTTCTGCTGGCTGCCCTTGCTTTTACCGGCGGCATAAAGGCACAATCCATAGAACAGCAGGCGGCTTCACTTGCCCAGCAGCAGCTTGATGCGTATAATAAGCGGGATATTGAAGCATTTTTGCTTCCGTATGCCGACAGTGTGGCGGTGTATGACTATCCCGGCAAGTTACTGTATACAGGAAAAGCAGAAATGCGCAGGCAGTACGCCGGTATGTTTGCCCAGCTTCCCGACCTTCACTGTACACTGGTAAAGCGCATAGTGCTGGGCAATATAGTGATTGATGAGGAATCGGTCATATTTAATAAAAACAGGCCGGCTGTACGGGCCATTGCTATCTACACTATTACCGGTAATAAAATCAGTGAGGTGCGGTTTATCAGCCGGTAGCTGCTTCCGCTTTGCTTTAATGTAAAAAAAATCTAAGCTGTTAATTCTTATCAGCCATTGGGTTGTTTTCTTTTTGTCCATAGCCTGCGCTTTTTTGTAACCTGCCCCGGCTAAAGCGGGTCTAATGTTATAAATTCATACCATGCTAATCAGAATAACACTCCTTACGGCCCTGCTGTATTTTTCAGCACTTGTTAATATTAATGCGCAGCACAGTAAGTTGCAGGGCCCTGTTTCGGTTCCGGATATTCATACTGTATACGTTTATCAGAAATCGAACTGGGATGGCAGCAATGCGTCTACTATTTTTTTGTATGTAAAAGACAGCAGCCGGCTTGAATCTTTCAAATGGGCGCCCGGCTATACCAAAGCGGCGCTGGTAACCGCCATCATGGACTGGCAATATTTTGCTGTAAAATATTTCTCCAATCATCATCTCGATACCTTATGCAACCGTAAGCTGGTGGCGGAACTGAAAGTGGCTAACGGAAAGAACTCATCCGTACAGGTAGGAGACTACAAAGATTCCATGCTGCTGGCCGATACCTACTGGCATAGCTATGATTTTGATATGGCCAGCCTCGGCTTTAGCTGGCGCGGCCTGAAAAATAAAAAAGAGAACTTTCATACGCTGATTGCTGACGTCGTATCACAAAATGGCAAGCCGGCTTTTATTAATAAAGGCAATGTGGATATTACTTATCTCGGTACGGAAAAGATAAACAGAAAGAAATGCCTGAAGTATAAAATTGATGGCCCGGGGCTGGAAAACAAAGGCGGTCATATCTGGATTAACCCAAAGACCAGCATGATAGAGCAGTATAAAATAGAGTTGCCGGATGAGGATGCGTTTGATAACGGCATGCTGCACCTGAAACGTACCCTAAAAATGACACCGCAGGAGTGGGATGTTTTTATTTGTGATAAAATGAAGGGAAAGTGAGTTAGTGTACGATGTACGATGTACGGTGTACGGTGTTCGGGTTCACAATTGCCGGGTGATTTACCAGAGCTTTCGGCTTTTTAACTTTGACTAATATCGAAACGTTAATGGCTTTTTTGTTTCTATTTGACTGCCTGTGTTAGTTCTCGGAATGAGCGACTTTTTCTGTTGGCAAAAATTCGGAGGGGGAGCTGGTAAAACAGCGTAATTTTAGGTGGATAAGTTCTTTTACTTTCCGGAAGATATTTGCATAAGAAATCAGTTGAAGGTATCAGGCTATACGAATTGTTGGCAAATTGTTGGCAAATTCCAGGGAAATTTTAAAAAAGCGACTGCATTTTAAGTTGCAATCGCTTGATTTAGAGTGCCCCGGAACGGAGTTGAACCGTTACGGCCATTGCTGGCCACAGGATTTTAAGTCCTGCGTGTCTACCAATTCCACCACCGGGGCAATATTTTACTATATAAAAAGAACAGTTACACCTCTTGCATTGCTGCCACCCCGATTTACGAATCGGGGCGTGTCTACCAATTCCACCACCGGGGCATGCCTGCCAGTATTCAAAAAAAAACCTCCGCCTGTGGGGGCAAGAGGATTTTTTTATCTGAGCGGAAGACCGGGCTCGAACCGGCCACCCCGACCTTGGCAAGGTCGTGCTCTA
>DAOLFO010000044.1:6304-14727 GCA_035326305.1 Chitinophagaceae bacterium | reverse complement strand
GTTTGCAAAGGGGCCGGAGCTACCTGCCCGGTGGGGTAACCGCCGAGCCCAACTAAGGCAATACCAGTCTTACCTGCTTTTTTTTGCTGCATACTATCTGGTTTTGGTGAAGTGTTTCCACAAGCGGTGGCCGACAGGAAGGGAATGCCGAGACCGGCTATTCCCAGCCGGTACAGGAAATCTCTTCTTGAATTATTGCTGAAGCTGGGCATGGTATCAGGTTTTAATTAAAAAATATTTACCAGAAAGCACCAATAAGCTTGCCAGTACTTCTTCTTTGCCTAAATAGCTGCTATGGTGCTGACCCGGCACCGGATTTCCATGCAGCTATATGCTCTGCCACTGTCACCATCGGCGCTATCATTATGTCTTTTTCCTGCTGCTTCAGATAGAGCAGGAATTTCCGGTGCTCTTCCAGCGATACGTTCAGCGGGTTGCCGCCACCCACACCATGAAACAGTACAACAAGCAGCGAATTTGTTCTCACTGATTCCTTTACCCATGCTATCATTTGCTCTGCCGTATGGTTGTTTACCAAATAGCAATCCACATTGTACAGGTTGATGTCCTGTATCTGGTGCATTTCATTTCTTACAGCCCTTGCCGCCACAAAATCATTTTTCATTCCTTGTATAAAAGAAGAATCACCGATTTTCATATCGCCGCAGGTGTAGGCAAACGTTCTTTTGGTGTTGCCATCCAGCGCCTGCAGAAAGAGGTTGGTCATTCTTACCTCATCCGTTATCCGCTTTACAGTATAGCTTTTCATATCATATTCCGCCGGTACCCATTCCCGGCCGGTGCCACCTGCGCACGGATGAAAAAGAGTATGATTGCCCAGTTCATGACCCTTTGCGGCCAGCGCTTTCCACTCATGCATGCGCTGCTGCACCGATGGAGAAAAGGCAGTAATATAAAAAGTGGCTTTCAGGCCCAGGGAATCAAGCAGGGGAGCGGCATGATTGAGATGCTCATCTATGGCATCATCATAAGTGATGACAACAGCACTTTTTTTTCCTTGCCAGGGCAGGTCAGGCTGGGCATGGCAATGCACAGATAAAAAGAGCAGCAGTGGCAAGCTAAATCGTTTCATACAGCATTTAATAAGTTTGTTATTGGTCAGTCCTGAAAGGGGAGGCCGGTAACCCTTCTTTGTTATACAAATTGGGATTGACCGGGTTGTCTGCCCAGGCATAGCGTACGAATGTTGGCTCTTTCACTTCTTCGCTCCACACAATTACGTTATTGCCTTCTATTTTTGTCCGGGCCCATACAAATTTTTTATCAGCACCTGCAATGGCAAATGCTGCCGGGGCCTTTCCATCCGAAGTTGTTAAACCCGTTCCCGTGTGTGAAAACGTGATGATGATTTTATTGTTTTCTACTGCATACGACTGATATAGCGGCCCGGAAGAAACTATATTTTCACCATAGGCAAGCTGCAGTGCCGGTAAGGCTAACCGCTCTCCCACATCTTTTTTATTGTCCGGGTGTATATCGTTCCACTCTCCCAGGTCAATAGCTATGGCCATACCGGTGCTGGGTACCGTTAATGTTTGCAATTGTGCTTCGCGTATGAGCGCCCAGTTGCTTTCCGCAGGCAGGTAGCTATAGTCCATATATCCCGGTAGCTGCACATACAGGAAAGGCAAATCTTTTTTCTTCCATTGCCGGCGCCAGTCTTCTATCAGCGCTTTCATCAGCGATGCATACTGCTGTGGCTGGCTGGCATTGCTTTCGCCCTGGTACCAGCAAATGCCTTTGATGGCATAATTGATAACAGGGGCAATCATGGCATTGAATAAAGCGGCAGGCTGGTTTTGTATATTCACAGTATACGCCGGCTGCGAAGCTCCGGGGCGATAAGCTGCTCCTACTTTGTACTGCCAGTCCCCTTTTAAATCGATAGTATCAGTGCCGGAAAAAATACAGTAAGGCTTATCCGGCACAAATCCGCCCTTGCCCGATGTATTGGTTACTCTTATGACAAATGTATTTTTCCCTTCCCGGAGCAATCCGGCGGGCACGCTGTAACGCCGCTGCGGATACTGGTAATAAGTGGCCCCGGTTTTCTGCCCGTTGATGTACAGCTCATCTGCATCAATGATTCTTCCTAAGAATACCCTGGCAGGCCGGGCGGCCATAGAAGCCGGGATATTTATTTCTTTACGATACCATACCACACCATCAAGGTTTTTTAATCCCTGGTCTTCCCAGTAGCCGGGTATATGAATATTGCGCCAGCCTGCTGCTGCGTAAGCGGGTTCATACCATTTAACAGCTTCTGTAAGCCCTGCATCAGCCGGAAGAGCAGGCTTAGCTGCGGCAGCTCTGCGGTTGGCTTCATGGATGGCGGCAGTATCTTTATTTTGTTCGATAGTTTTTTGTAATGATTCAAAATCACGCAGCCCTTCCCCGCTAATCCATGCTTCAACAGGCGTGCCGCCCACGCTGGCATTGATAATGCCTATGGGGGTTTTATAGGTGTCATATATTTTTTTCGCAAAGAAATACGCTACTGCTGAAAAGGGCCTTACTTCGTCGCCAACGGCGGCTTTCCAGTATACCGGCGGCAGGTTGTCAGCAGGCTCCTGCAGATTGGTTAAAGCGGGTATCCAGCATTGCCTTATTTCGGGATAATTAGCTTCCGCAATTTCTTTTGCATAAGTGACGTCATGAATGTTCATCTGGTGCACCATGTTTGACTGGCCGGAGCAAAGCCATACATCGCCAAACAGGATATCCTTCAGCACTATCCTGTTTTTACCTTTTATTTCCATCGAGTGCGGGCCGCCTGCTTTTGCCGGTGGCAACTGCACCTGCCAGTTGCCGGCAGCATCTGCAGCAGCACGGTATGTTTTTCCATTCATCTTCACCGTTATTTTTTCTTTTGGCGAAGCCCATCCCCATACTGTGAGCTTTGTATCCCGCTGCAGGATCATGCTGTCCCTGATCAGCGCAGGCAGTTTGACCTGTGCTGTTAGCATAACCGGAATAATCATTGTCAGCGTAAGGCACGCCTTTATTTTATACTTCATCTGCTGTGCGGTTTATCAGTTGCTGCAAAAGCCTGCCAGGCTTCTTCTGCTTTTGCTGCTGTCATTTTCCCATCAAAGACAACCAGCCTGTAGCGCAATGTATAAGTTTGCCCCGGCTGCAGCAGCCAGTCCCTGTTTTTGGTAGGGGAGAAATTGATAAATAAATCGCCGTTGCCATCATTGGCTGTTTCATCCCATATGCGCAGTGGCTCCGGGTGGTTGTAGTTATCCGGGTGGGAAAGGATGACCATGCCACCCTGCTCATTGCCGGGGAAAGCCCCCTGTGCCATGCACCAGCGGGCAAGGCTGCCGTCTGTATTGCTCCTTGTATTGCCTGCTGAGGTCAGCACTTCGCAGTTGTTTTTATTCCAGTAATCAGCAGCCCGCCAGCTAAAGCCGCCATAGCGGTATGTGAGCAACTGCAGCGGGCTGCCCGAAGCGCATTGCATGGTGGATATAATATCAATAATATAACTTTTATCAGACGGCGTGTAAACCTTTACGGTTTGCCATTCAAGGAGCGCTGCTTTTTCTGTACCATCGCTTTTGAAAGCGATATGCTCATGTAATGCTGTATAAGCTGCATGGCCGGGAGCGCTTTGCTTTTCTGTAAATTTTACAAAGCGGACAGTTCCTGTTTTTTTCCTCAGGTTCCAGAAATCAATTGTGTCATTTTCAAATACGGTATGTGTCCACGGGTTCCAGATACCGTAGTGATGGTAGTGATCCGGCGGCTGGATACTGGTAAGCAGATGGCCGCGCAGTGTGCGCAGGGGATGGATAAACCCGCTGCGTTTGTAGCTGGTATCCTCTCCCTTCGGCGGATACAGGGTATTAAACTGGTAGGTAAGCAAATCCTGGTTGCGGTAGCTAACAGCCAGCGCACTGTCTGTGCGCAATTGCAACCCGCCTGCTGAGCTGCTGCTCTGCGCTATGCAGTCACCGGCAATCATGACAATTGCTGTCATGTAAAAAGATAACAAAAGAATATACCGGTTCATTATCATCGGATGACAGGATATAATTTATTAAATTTTACCGTATTGCCTGCTGTGTCACTACTTGTTTATTTTGTTTGTTCTTTGTTTCCTGTCGCTGCTCATTTTTATTTTGCGTACGGGTCAATAGCCTGGATATCCCCGTTGGCATCATAAATAATCTCCGTCATCTTAATGCTTCGTAAATGCGTAATGCCCTTGCTCAGGCTGCTGTCGTGGTAAAAAAGATACCACTTTCCTTCAAACGCACAAATAGAATGATGCGATGTCCATCCCACTACCGGATTGAGTATCCTGCCCCGGTAGGTGAATGGGCCATACGGGTTATCGCCAGTAGCATAGCATAGGTAATGTGTATCACCGGTAGAGTAGGAAAAATAATACTTCCCTTTATATTTATGCATCCAGGCCGCTTCAAAAAATCTTCTTTCATTATCACCCTGTAAAAGCGGCATGCCCTTTTCATCAAGGATCAGCACATCAACCGGTGCTTCGGCAAACTCCAGCAGGTTGTCGGTCAGCCGCGCTATTTTGGCGCACAGCGCCGGCTCATTGTCTCCAGGCAAATGCACCAGCGGGCCTTCTCCTGCTGCCTGGAAAGCGCCGGTTCGCCAGCGCTGCAATTGCCCGCCCCATATGCCGCCGAAGTACATGTAGTATGCTCCATCATCGTCTTTGAATACAGCGGGATCTATGGAAAAACTGCCTTTGATAGGTTGGGGTGCTGCCGTGAACGGGCCGGCCGGGGATGAGCCGGTTGCCACACCAATGCGAAAAATACCATCCTGATCTTTTGCCGGGAAGAACAGGTAATAAGTGCCATTTTTTTCGGCGGCATCCGGCGCCCACATTTGCTTTTGCGCCCATGCCACATCTTTTACATGCAGCGCCACACCATGATCAATAGCCGGTGCCCCCGGATGATCGAGCGAGATGACATGATAATCTTCCATGGCAAAATGGCTGCCGAGATCGTCAAAAGGAATATTAGATTCCACATCATGTGAGGGATAAATGTATATTTTCCCCTCAAACACATGCGCAGAAGGATCGGCAGTGTATATATGTGAAACCAGCGGCTGTGAAATTGCTTTTTTGTTCAGTGTATCAAAATCTATATGGTCAATCGGATCTTCAGGCATGTTTTTAGTTTTAAATAAAAATGAGATTGGTTACCGGCTTCTCCGCTGTTTTAAATCTGATTCTATTTGCACTTCCATTTTTTTATTGATCTCATATTTGAACAGCAGCGCTGCACCAATCAGAAAAGGGATAGCCGGGAATACGCTCACGAGCAGCCTGATGCCATTTATGGCGGAAACCGTCTGACCTGTATCGCTGTTTGGCACATAGTGATAATAGCCGAGTATAGTGGTGATCAGGGTAGAGCCGACGGTGAGTCCAATTTTTAACCCTACCATCATGGCGGAGAAAATAATGGCTGTAGCCCTGCGGTTATTTTTCCATTCGCTGTAGTCTGCCACATCAGCTATCATAGCCCAGAGCAGGGGAATGGTAATGCCATAAAAGAATCCGTGCAATATTTGCGAAGCGAACATCAGGCGAACAGACTGCGGTGGAAAAAAATAGAACAGGAGAACGAAAAGTGTAGAGATGAATAAGGCTATGCCAAAAACATCCCTTTTACCATACCGGTCTGCCAGCTTTTTGGACAATGTAATACCGGCAATCATAAAGAGAATGCCACCTGCATTAAATAATCCGAATCCTGCTGAGACCGGGTCCTGCCCGAAAAAATTAAACCCGGATCGGGATAAAAATTGTGTGATAGGATTGACAAACCCGGCCAGGCTTTCTTTATCTACATAGTTTTTGAAATAATATACATAGGAGCCGCCTTTCATAGCCAGCGTAATGAAGACAAGTGTGGTAAGGACGAGCATGATCACCCAGGGCTTGTTTCGGAACAAGTCACCCAGATCTTGTTTCAGGCTTGATTTCTGTTCAGGTGTTGGTACGATGCGCTCTCTGGTGGTGAAGAAGGTGATTAATAGCATTGCTGTACCAATAACGGCCAGCCAGGTCATTACTTTTTCAATGCCTACTGATTTGTCGCCGCCGCCTGCCGTTTCAATAATGGGCAACATGAACACCTGTACAAAGAACTGAGCAAACATGACGGCTACAAAACGATAAGCCGACATGCTGTTCCTTTCCTTCATATCCCCGGTAATTACACCGCTCAATGCGGAATAAGGCAGGTTGTTAGCGGCATATAGAAGCAGCAGCAGCGTATAAGTAAGGACGGCGTAGATTACTTTTCCCTTATAAGAAAAATCAGGTGTGCTGAAAGCCAGGAGGGCTACTACACCAAGCGGAACGGCTGTCCATAAGATCCACGGCCTGAACTTGCCCCATCTGGAAGAAGTGCGATCGGCCAATGCACCAATAACAGGATTGAAGCCAAATGCAGCTACTAAACCGACTACGAACATGATGGCAGAGGCATGATTAGTATTCAAGCCGTATATGTCGGTATAGAAATAGGCGAGATAAGTCATTAATGTCTGGAAAACAAGATTGGCAGCCAGGTCACCGAGGCTGTATCCTACTTTTTCCAGTACGGTTAGTTTTTGTGATGGCGTATGTGGCATATCGTTTTATTGTGCTGTCAGAATGCTTTTTGTGTTGTATTATTTTTTACTGCTGTCACCCGGAAAAAAGCCGGCTTTGGTTTTCCCTGCCGGTCAAATAACAGCGGATGATTGGTGCGGCCTCTTACCGGCCACCCGTTGAGCCAGCTTTGCCCGTCATGCACGCCCCAGAGGGTAACACGGGATATTTTATCCCGGTGTTTTAAAAACAGGCGAAATAATTGCGCATAATCGCTTGCCAGTTGCTGCTGCACACTATCCGGCAGCCCGTTTACATAGGGATTTAGAGAAGGATCTTCCCGCATGCGCTGGTTCACATCAGCCCCCTGGAAATTGCGGGGCAATACCTCTATATCCAGCTCTGTAAAAGCCACTTTTATTCCCAATGCTGCGTACTGCAAAATGCTTTCTTCAATATCTTTAAACGGTACCTGTCCCACCTGCCAGTGTCCCTGTATGCCCACGCCATCAATACGCACACCGGCATCCTGAATTTTTTTAATAATAGCCAAACACCCTGCTCTTTTTGCCGGCTGCTCATTATTATAATCATTATAGTATAATTCTGTTTGCGGGGCTGCGGCCTGCGTGAGGCGAAATGCTTCGGTTACATAGTCCGGCCCCAGCTTATCCAGGAAAATGGATTTGCGCATGGTGCCGTCTTCGTTGAGCGCTTCATTTACCACATCCCACGATTGCACTTTCCCGTTGTAGCGCATCGCCACAGTTTGTATGTGATCCTGAAAAAAGGTCCGGAAAGAATCCACCTCTTGTATACGTTGCGCATAGGCAGGAAGCTGGCTGTGCCAGATAAGCGTATGCCCGTTGATAAGCATGTGATGTTTTTTCGCATAGTCTGTCATTTTATCCGCAACCGTAAAATCATACCGGTCCCATTCGGGATGAATGATTTCTGCTTTCATAATATTTTCGGGAGTGATGGCATTGAACTGTGCCGGTACCAGGTCAGCCGCTGCCGGGTCTTTCCCTTCAATTTGCTCAGCGCTTAATGCAGCGCCGACCAGGAAATCATTTTTAAAAATTTCTTTTAACGAGGGAATGCTTTGTCCTGTGCCTGCTTTTTTACCAGCGGCACAGCCGGCAAGCAGCAGGCTGGCGGAAACCAGGCTGATGGAAAAAGGAACAGCTAATCTCATTTCGTTTCATTTATAGTTGAATAAATTGTTTCAGGAGGGCCTAAGTAACTTGGCTTTACATGGCCAAAATCAAGCACGAGTTTTTGCAGCACCACACCCGGGTTCACCAGCCAAAAACGAACGGTGTGCTTTCCAGGCTTGCTGATATAATGCTTGCTGGACCGGATAATAATGTTTTCCGCTGCCCATTTATTCCAGATGCCCCTGTCGCTTGTTTTATCTTCTTTGTTCAGGCTGATGATTTGTGGTGCTTCGTCGTCAACAGAGATGGCGTATTGCGTTCCTTCGGGCAGGCTGTGAAAGTTTAGTACGGGAGAGCAATAAGCCTGTATGGTAAATTCGCCGCTGCTGTATGTATAAATTTCATACTGGAGGTGAGGAGCATTTTTACCCGGCTGCTGTACGGGTATAGTTACAGGGAAAGCGGTCACTGCCGATCCTGTTCTGCCATGATCGGGCAGCACTTTCCAGCGAACAGTCTTTGTATTTACCGCTTTGGTAAAATGATCCGCTTCTATGGAAACACCCCGCTCTTCATCTTCAAAAAATACAGGGCCCTTTACTCCCGCAGGCACAGCAGCACGTTTGATATCTTTTATGTATGCTTCCTGCTGC
>DAOLFO010000044.1:0-6204 GCA_035326305.1 Chitinophagaceae bacterium | reverse complement strand
GCATGATAATAATACATCTCATGCAGGTTGGCGCAGGCTTTTACAGGGTGCAATACCAACTGGAAGAAAGCGTCTTTAGATTCCGCCGGCAGCGCATTGTTTATTTGTTCTGCTTTTTGCAGCAGCGCATTGTGTGCTTCCACTACACGGAGCCATTCGTTGTAATGAAAGCTGTACGTGCCGGCGTCCAGCAACTCCGGCTTTCTCCTTCCGTTGTACTTTCCATACAGGCTAAGTAAGTCTGCAATATCCCTTGCATGTACTTTACCGAACTGTGCCGCTGCCCATGCTTCCGTATAGCGCTGCAAATCTGCAGCATCTATTTTACCAGGATTCCAGGCATAATCCAGGAAAAAAGAAATGGGAAATTCCATTGGCTTGATATCGCCCACGTTTACAATCCATATCTGCTTTACATCATGCTGCCATGCCAGGTGTATCTGCTCCCAGATGCGGGGCAGGGGATTGGTGTTTACCCATTTGTAATTGCGCGGGCCACCCACATAGTCAAAGTGATAATAGATACCGTACCCGCCTTTGCGTGGCTTAGCTGATGGCCTTGGCAGCTTGCGCAGGTTACCCCAGTTATCATCGCACAGGAGCAATGTTATATCATCCGGTACCCGCATGCCTTTATCATAGTAGTCCTGCACTTCTTTATACAGCGCCCAGAGTTGCGGTGTTTCGTTAGCCGGCTTGCCGGTAACATCCGCAATGATATCCCGCTGGTCTTTAACTATCCGCTCCAGCAATGCGGTAGCGGTTTCTCCTGACATCGGCTCATCGCCATCTCCCCGCATGCCAATGCTGACTATTTTTTCATTCTGCGCTCTTTGCATGCCGGCCCGCCAAAATTCTTTTAGTTTTACCTCATTGCTGTCATAGTTCCATTTGCCTGTGCCATATCTTCTCCATTCATCATGCGCCCGCATCAGCGGCTCATGGTGAGATGTGCCAATGACGATGCCATAATCCTGCGCCGCTTTTATATTCAGCGCATCATCATCATAAAAAGCATTGCCCCACATGGCAGGCCAGATATAATTTCCCTTAAGCCGGAGAATAAGCTCAAATACTTTTGAGTAAAACTGGTTATTAAAGCCTCCGAATTTTTCTTTGGCCCAGCCGGAAAGGGCAGGGGCTTCGTCATTGATAAATATACCCCTGTACTTTACCTGCGGAGCATCGTGGATTTTTATCCCGTTTCTGATGCGGATAGCTTCGTTCTTTTTTACCGGTACATCGGCCCACCAGTACCAGGGTGAGACGCCTGCCTGTCTGGACAGCTCAAATATGCCGTATGCCAGGCCGCGCCTGTCGCTTCCTGCAATGACAATGGCATAATCAATTCCGGCGGCAGGCTTTGCAATGGTTTGTATAGTGTATGCTTCCCATTTGTTTTGTAATGCCTGCACACTGATTTTATTTTTCGCTGCGAGTAGTTGTATCAGCGACGATTTTGCAGTGCCGGCGATGATAACGGCTGTAGCTTTTACGGGCAAGGTGTTGCTGATAGCAGGAGTTTTTCCCGTTACAAGATGGATATCCTGCTGCAGCAGGCCGGCTGCTAAAGAAACAAGCTGCTCTTCATTATTATCCACGCAGATAGTAATGCCTGCCAGCGGAAATGAACCGGCATCACCCTTGTCTGCAACCAGTGATTGTGCTGTGGCAAGCACTGGCAATAGCAAAGCTCCAAGAAAAATTAATTTCTGTTTCCGTTTCATTCTTTTTTATTTCAGCCATTGCTGCCTTTTAAAACTGCAATAGCTATTCTATGTTATATGCCCGGGGCAAAAGGGAACCGCAGGCTTTTATAATATTCCAGTGTTTTATCCGGTTTTTCGTAGGATGCAGGTATGGGCATATTGCTGAACTGCTGAAAGTATAGCAGGCAGGCATTGCGCCACCAGGCAGCTTCATCATGCTGTACCTGCAGCAGCATGGCTGTTTGTATAAACCTTTCTTTATCTATATAGGGCTGCAGGCTTTGCCAGGTTTGTTGCATGGCTTTTACTTTTTCCGCACCGGTATAGTATTGATAGCAGAGCTCTTCCCATAAGGTTTTGCCGCTTTTCATGCGGAATGTCCAGGGAACGTGATGAAACCACAGCAGATTTTTTTCTTCGCAGGTGTTGATGTCTTCCCATTTCTTTCCTGCTTCTGGGTGATATTGTGCCAGCGCATTGCTGCCGGTTGCTGTCCTGTTAAATCCTATTCCTGCGCTGTCTGCCTTGTGATAATAAACCGGGTTCCATTCGGGGCGGGATAAATCGCTTACCCAGGGGGCCGGGCCGTAGTGATGGCTGGTGCCCATGATATGGTGCAGGCCAATGGGATTGGAAAACTGTACCACTACTTCCCGGCTTTCCAGCAGGAACGGTTTTGCTTTGGAAAGAAAGGCGGGCTTATTACTGTATGTCATGCGCAGCCATTCATCAGCAATCGCTTCGCTGCTGAGCGAATGATCCCAGGCGAGCCGCCCTAATGCATACCAGTTGGCCTGCGCAAAAGGATGCCCGCACCAGTTGATGTCTGTGCCAATATTTGCCACACCGGCCATACCGTTTAGCGTATGATTATCCAGGCTGCCGTCAATCACTTTCGCTACGGTGCTTCCTTTCCCCCTGGCATAGGTATCGCTTTCGAGACACTCTTTAAACAAAGGAGCGAGGAATGCAAGATTAGTGCCCTGCCCCAGGTATTCCTGTGTTACCTGGAATTCCATCATCAACGGTGTTTTTGGTGTAGCGCCAAACAGCGGATGAAAAGGCTCACGGGGCATAAAATCAATAGCACCGTTTTTCACCTGCACCATTACATTGCTGCTGAATTTTCCATCCAGCGGTACAAATTCATCATAGGCCTGCTTGTGCCGGTCTTCGGGGTTTTCGGCGCTGTATACAAATGCTCTCCACATAATGATGCCTCCATGTGGTGCAATGGCATCTGCCAGCATATTGGCGCCATCGGCATGCGTACGTTTATAGTCCTGCGGGCCGGGCTGCCCTTCGCTGTTTGCTTTTACGAGGAAACCGCCAAAGTCAGGAATGTATTTATATATTTCATCCACCTTTGCTTTCCACCAGCGGCGCACTTTCTCATTTAGCGGGTCAGCCGTTTCCAGGTTGCCAATTTCAATCGGAGCGCTGAAGCGGGCAGTGAGGAACACTTTAATACCGTAAGGCCTGAATGCATCAGCCAGCGCTTTTACCTTTTGCAGGTAACCGGGGGTAAGTATCAGCGCATTGGCATTTACATTGGTTAGCACAGTGCTGTTAATGCCAATGGATGCATTGGCCCGTGCATAATCAATATAACGCGGGTCAATATAAACGGGCAATGTATGCCAGTTCCAGAGGGAAAATCCTGCATAACCCCTTTCCACCGTGCGGTCAAGATTGTCCCAGTGGTTGAGCATCCGCAGTTTTATTTTGGGAGATGAAAGGATGCGGAGGTTTTGTATGGGTTGCTGTGTTTGCAGCAGGCGGAGAAAATGAAAAGCGCCATAAAGCACAGCTTTATCTGTATTAGCAGCTATCAGGATACATTTTTTCCCGTTGACCGTTTTGGTGAGAATAATAAAGCCTTCTTCATTTACCTGCTGCAGCAATGAGCCTATTCCGGCATTTTTGATAAGAGAGGAAGATGCCGGTGTACCGGCAATGATAGTGCCATGCCTGGTGACGGATGCAGCGGCAGGCAACTGTACTTGTAATAATCCGCTGATGCCCCTGGTCAGTTCATCCTTCACGATGTTGTCAGTGGCAGAGGAGCCCTGGATAAGCAAAGCACTTATCTGCTGGCGATATGATTGTAAAACAGGTTTATTATCTATCAGCTTATATCTCAGCCAGAGGTCGTAGCCGTTTTCCGTTTTCCCCGTAATGGAAAACAGCAACAGGAGCAATGCTATTATATTTTTCTTCATACCAGCCACCTCTTTTATATTAATTTTTTTTCAGGGAAGAATTTCTGATAATGAGATCGGAACGCACTACGATTGTATTGGTGTATTTGATGTTTGAAATTCCTTTGAGGTGATTGGTAAGGCTGCGGGCAGCCACTTCTCCCATATCCATGCCGGGGTAGTCAATAGTGGTCAGTTGCGGCTCAATGATTTTTCCGATAGCATCATTATTGAAGCCGACAATGGCAATATCTTCCGGTATGCGCATACCATGATCTTTCAGGGTTTGCATACATACGGCGGCAGAGAAATCATTGGTGATAAAAGCCCCGTCGGGCTGCGGCTTCATGTTCAGTATTTGCAGTGCGGCTTCCACGCCGCATTGTTCACTCAGGTCTTTTATCAGCACATATTTTTCGTTATAGGATATGCCGTTATCCAGCAGCGCCGTCTTGTAGCCTTTGAAGCGCTGGGCATATACGTTCCTTTTCAGGCTGGCTGTTACCAGCACTATTCTTTTGCAGCCCTGCTCTGCCAGGTGCTGGGTGGCCTGGTAGCCGCATTTGTAGTTATCAATGATGACTTTCGTGCTTTCAGACTGCTCCTCCACCCGGTCAAAAAACACAACAGGGATCCCTTTCTCTTCGTATGGCTTAAAATGATCGAGCCCCGTTGTGTCAAATGCTAATGAAGCAATCAGTCCGTCTACCCGCTTGTGAAAAAGGTTAAGCGCATTGGCGGACTCTTTGGTAAAGCTTTCAGAAGAGTGGGCGATCAGCAGATCATAGCCGGCTTCGGAAGTTACTTTTTCAATACCGGCCAGCACAGAGGTAATGAAGTTGCTGTTCAGCTCATGAACGATAACGCCAATAGTATTTGTCTTCTGCTTGCGCAGGCTGCTGGCAAATGTATTGTGCCGGTAGCCCAGCTCTTTAGCAGTTTCCTGTATTTTCTTCCGGGTGTTTTTATTAATAGCCGGATGCCCCTGCAGGGCCCGGCTGACAGTGGCCGATGAGAGCTCCAGTTTTTGGGCAATATCGTAGATAGTAATCTCTTTTGAGGCTTTCATTTTGCAATCGGTTGCTTAAATATCGCAAAAAAAAGCATATCACAAGGCATTTTTTAAGGAAGATGCCCGGATCAGTATATCGTGCCGCAGGATAATGTTATTTGTAAAGTAGAGATTACCGGCGCCTTTGAGGTGGTTAACAAGGCTGGTAACAGCAGACTGACCAATAATATGTCCGGGATAATCGACGGTAGTAAGATTAGGTTCAATGATCTTGCTGATGGGGTCATTATTAAACCCGGCAAAAGCAATATCCCCCGGTACCCGCAGCCCGGCTTTTTTTACGGCCAGCAGGCAGTAAGCTGCGGCCGTATCGTTGGCTGCAAATACGGCATCGGGGCGCTCTTCGGGGGGCAGCTCCAGTATATAGTTAGCGGCATCTGTCCCGGCATCTTCCGACAGGCCGCTTACCAGGTGCCATTCGGGATAAAAAGGGAGCTGGTGAGCGGCAAGCGCCTGCCGGTATCCTTCAAATCTTTCGCGGTATACATTGCGGAGCAGGCTGCCC
Source organism: Chitinophagaceae bacterium (assembly GCA_035326305.1). Classification (GTDB taxonomy): domain Bacteria; phylum Bacteroidota; class Bacteroidia; order Chitinophagales; family Chitinophagaceae; genus DAOLFO01. The sequence continues at coordinate 717 of DAOLFO010000044.1, read as the reverse complement.
CCAAGATGCATTATTTTTTTGCAGCCCTGCTCAGCCAGGTGGCTGACGATACTATATGCAGCCTGTTGATTATCAATTGATATGGAAGTGCTGCCCGCATGGGGAAATACCCGGTCGAAAAAGACGACCGGTATTTTGCGCTTAAAAAAAGGTTCGAAATGCTGCATATCAGCAGTGTTGTATGCCAGCGATACCAGCAGGCCATCCACTCTTTTATTAAACATGGTGGCCGCATTGGCCTTTTCTTTTTCCATGTCTTCCAGCGACTGGGCGATGATGAGATTATACCCCTCAGCAGTAGCCGCATTTTCCATACCTGCCAGCACGGAAGACATGAAATAGCTGTTGAGCCGGGGCACCAGTACGCCGATGGTATGGGTTTGCCGGCTGCGCAGGCTGCTGGCAAATGTGTTGGATCTGTACCCCAGCGCCCTGGCCGCTTCCAGGATCTTTTTCCGGGTGTTCTTGTTGACCATCGGGTTATTCTGGAGGCCGCGGCTCACCGTAGTGGCGGAAATGTCGAGATGCCGGGCTATATCATATATGGTTACTTCTTTGTCTCCGGGCATGATGGGATGCTTTAGGCCCAAAGAAACCCCCTTTCTTCAAAAAAAAAAAATGCAATCGGTTGCGATTTTTGAAAATTTACCTATATTCGTTATAGCAAGGCCTGGCAACAGGGTTGCGGACGATTGAAAACGGTTATACTAAACTGCT
>DAOLFO010000378.1:0-2906 GCA_035326305.1 Chitinophagaceae bacterium | reverse complement strand
ACACCCCATTCCCCGGAAAAGGAAGTAGCATTGTCAAACAGGTTCTGCCCGTCGTGCATATACAGCACGGGATATTTCTTTTTGGTACTGCAATAGTCGGCCGGTACGTAGATGCGGATAGCCCTTGCCCGGTTAAGCTGTGGTATAAAGAAAGCAGTACCGTAGATGCATACCTGCGGACTGGCAGTGCTTAGTTTCTTTTGCCCGAAATGATCCTGCCAGCCGTCTGCAGATAAGTGCAGGGCGGTATCTGATGACAGCAGCAGTTGCCTGTTGCCGGTGGGCTGGCCGTTAGCCGTACACTCCACCTGCTCCCAACTGCCGCGGGTGATTTTGTATTCGTAAGTGCCGGGAGGCAATGACAACTGCAATACATACTGGTTGTTTGTGTTGTTTTCAAAACGGTAGCGGGCATCGGCAGGGTTCCAGCCATTAAAGGAGCCGGCAAGGTAGATATGGCTCCCGGCGCTGTGATAAGCAGGCAGGGAAGTGATAGTAAACTGTACTGTTTTTTGGGCAGGGAGCTGCAGGCTTATTAGCAGCCATAGCAATACCGGGAGGCCATGTTTTAACATACCTGAATATAAGAAAAAGGAAGCAAAGCAACTGTGCGGAAAGGCCGGGCACCTGCTGCCTATTCAGTCACGCCCTGCATCAGTTGGCGGATGTGTGCCTGCAGCGCATCGCTTACCTTCCATACGGGCTGCCGGAAAGTATTCTGGCAAAGGCCCATCTCTGATAAATAGGCTTTGACACCGCTGGGGCTGCCTTCGGCAAACATGGAATTGATAATATCGGTATAGCGGTAATGCAAAGCCCTTGCTTCGCTGTAGCTGCCCGCAATGGCAAAGCGTACCATATCGGAGAAGCCTTTGGGATAGGCATTGGCCACTACAGAGGTAACGCCTTCTGCGCCAAGTGCAATCATGGGCAGGGTGAGGGCATCGTCGCCGCTGATGACCATAAAGTCTGCCGGCTTGTTTTTAATGATTTGCCCAATCTGGTCCAGGTTGCCGCTGGCTTCTTTGGTGGCAAAAATGTTTTTACACTCATGTGCAATGCGCAGTTGTGTAGCTGCTGCCAGGTTTTGCCCGGTGCGGGATGGCACATTGTACATCATGACGGGCAGGGGGGCCGCATCATTAATGACTTTATAATGCTGAAACAGCCCTTCCTGGTTAGGCTTGTTGTAGTAAGGCGCTACGGACAGGATGGCATCATAACCCTGCAGGCTGAAGTCTTTGAAGCCCTGCAGCACTTCCTGCGTATCGTAGCCGCCTATGCCGGCTACCAGCGGAAGGCGCCCTGCCACAGCTTTGCTGACGAAAGAAAACAGTTGCTCCTTTTCTGCTCCGTGCACAGTAGCGCTTTCACCGGTGGTGCCCAGCACGACTAAATATTCCACCTTACCCTTTATCCAAAACTCAATGAGCTGGCTGAGGCTGTCCCAATCAATTTTTCCATCTGCATGAAAGGGAGTGACAATGGCGATACCGGTGCCTGTGAATTTTGCTCTGAGTGACATGGAGTGAGGGTTGATTTTTTTTGTGGGGTGATAAATATTTTCCTTTTGATTATTAATTACTAATTATGAATTAAAAATTAGTAATTAATAATTGATTGACAGTTTAAGCTGAACAGCGAACGGGACGTACAAGTGTGCGACGCAACGGAAGCTGATAGTAGTACCGGCGATGGCTACATCATCATACTTCTTCCCAGAAGCCCATCTTACCAAACTTTTCGATACGCTGGCTGACACGTTCCTCTGCGGGTACCTGTTTCAGCTCCTGCAGGGTGCTGATGAGGTGCTGCCTGAGCATCTGGGCTGCTTCGTCATAATCCCAGTGAGCGCCGCCGGCGGGCTCGGGTATAATGCCGTCAATGAGGCCAAAACTTTTCATTTCGCTGGCTGTGAGGCGAAGCTGCTCGGCGGCCACTTCTTTTTTCTCCCAGCTACGCCAGAGAATGGACGAACAGGATTCGGGGCTGATGACCGTGTACCAGGTATTTTCCATCATAAACACACGATCACCCACGCCAATACCAAGCGCACCACCACTGGCCCCTTCGCCAATAATGACACAAATGACGGGCACTTTCAGGCGTATCATTTCATAAATGTTGCGGGCAATGGCTTCGCCCTGTCCCCGCTCTTCGGCTTCCAGGCCGGGAAAGGCGCCGGGCGTATCAATAAGGGTGATGATGGGTTTATTAAATTTCTCTGCCAGCTTCATGAGGCGGAGGGCTTTGCGGTAGCCTTCGGGATTGGCCATGCCAAAGTTGCGCTGTTGCCGCATTTTGGTATTAATGCCTTTTTGCTGGCCGATAATCATAACGGTTTCGCCATTGAGGCTGGCAAAACCGCCTACCATTGCTTTATCGTCTTTTACATTGCGGTCGCCAAATAGCTCCACAAAATTGTCCGTCATTTTCTGGATATACTTGGTGGTATAGGGCCTGTCGGGGTGGCGGCTGAGCTGCACCCGCTGCCAGCTACTGAGGTTTTGGGTAATCTCTTTACGTGTTTCCAGTATTTTCTGTTCAAGCTGGCGGATGGTTTCGGTCTGGTCTATTTTGTTTTTTTCCTGCCTGGTTTTGGCGATTTCAATTTCGTCGATCAGGTCTTTGAGTGGTATTTCGAAGCTTAAAAACTGTCTGTTGTTATTAGCGGGCATATTGAATCTGAATAAGGGAGCTAAATTAAGGATAATATAATAATAGCGGCGGGGAGCGGGTGAGTGTGGGTAATTGTCAATAAATCATTGAAATAATTTTGGAAGGAAAGGATGGCAGGATTATCTTTGCCGTCCTGAAAACGACCCCTCTTGGGGTATTGGTCAGGAGGTAAGGATCGGTAGTTCAGTTGGTTAGAATGCCGCCCTGTCACGGCGGAGGTCGCGGGT
>DAOLFO010000377.1:0-2906 GCA_035326305.1 Chitinophagaceae bacterium | reverse complement strand
GAGCCAGCCTTTCCTGGCCTGCATACGAATGACCGGCTTGGTCACCAGCACTTCCCGGGGGCCTTTGCCATTTGGTACCGTTACGATCAATATGCCCCCGTCATGCAGCACCTGGTGCAACACGGCTAATAATTTTCCGGGGTCATGCAGGTGCTCAAGCACCTCGCTGCAGATAACAGCGTGGTAGCGGCGCCCGTCAGCTACCAGTTGCTCGGCGCTGGTCACTTCAAAAGTTACATTCGGAAACCTGTTCAGCGAGCGGGCTTTCTCAATCGTTTTATCGCTGATATCTATCCCCCTCATCTGAAAACCTATTTCACCAAGGCTGCGGGTGATGACACCGTTGCCACAACCTACATCCAGCACTTCCGCCCCCTCTGGCAGTTTTTGCCTGAGTGAGTGAATGATAAACTTTAACCGCTTAATGTCTGCCTCTCTTGTAAACTCCACAACTGACTGCTTTTAGTTAATTGACTGGCTGCCTGATGTCTCTTTTATATCAGAAAGCACTTCTTTATAAATATCTTCTATCTCCCTCGTCATCTTTTTTGCATTGTAGGAATCTTTTACCGTATTCAGGGCCTGCTCTCCCAGTATCCGGCGCAGCGCGGCGTCTGATGCCAGCCGGTGCAGTGACGCTGCCAGGTTGTCAACCAGGTTGTCCGTACTGACCAATATACCATTCCTGTCATGCTGTATCATTTCTTTCGACCCGTCTACATTCGTTGCAATCACGGCTTTACCCATTGCCATAGCTTCTATAAGCCCGATAGGCATACCTTCCCATAGTGATGGCAACACATAAATATCTGCAGCAGCAAGAACATCCGGCACATCCTGGCGAAATGGCGACAAAATAACCCTACCTGATAATCCCAAGTTACTGATCATCGTTTCTGCCTGTTCTTTTTCATCACCATCGCCTACCATCAGCAGGCGCATTGCCGGCATCTCCCCTGCTATTTTCGCAAAAGCATCTATCAGCTTTAGCGGCTGCTTATGAGAGGTAAACCTGGCAAGAAATAATACAAGCAAAACACCCGACCCGATACCAAGCTCTTCCCTTACGTTATGAAATTGCCCTGTGGCGTCAAATTTTTTATGATCAATTCCATTATTCACCACTACAGAGCTTAGCTTCGGAATGAACTTTTTTCCCGCCTGCTGATTTGAAGCTGATACAGAAATATTTCTCGCCGATTTTTTAGTAAGATAAGTTTCTGCAAATACCCTGACCTTGCGTACCAGCCATGGCTGATCCTGATGAAACGACCACCCGTGAATAGTATAAACCACCGGAATACCAAGCGAACGGGCAGCCCACAGCACATTAGAGCTGGCCCTGGTGCCATGTGCATGTACCAGCTTTATATCCTTTTCCTTCAGGTAGCGTTTTACTACTTTCCATTTTTTAATATCAAACGGGGTTTCTGTATAAATGACCCGGCTGTCTATACCCATTTCCTTTACCTTTTCTATCATGGGTCCGTCAGTAAAAGATAATACTACCGGGTCAAACCTGTCCCGGTCCATATTTTGCAGCAGGCTCAGCAAATGGGATTCCCCTCCGCCAATTTGTCCCTGGCGAATGCACTCCAGCACTTTTATTTTAGTCTCCTGCTTCAACCTGATGAATTATTATCCTGCTATGGTTTTTTTATGCCCCATCCGTCAGGGAGCTTTTCCGATATTTCTATATTATCAAACTCCTTGCTCTGGCGTGCTCCTACTTTTTTTGCCCAGCCGGCCATACGCTTTATACCGGCTTCCAGGTCAATATCCGCTGGTGATCCAAAAACCTTCTTCGCCTTTTCATGATCAGAGTAGGCATGAAGCACTTCGTTCCTTGCACTGAGGTAGTTAATATCCGGGGCTACGTCAAATTCCCTGCACACCACTTTTGCCAGCTCATTAACCGTATACGATTTATCCGCTCCCACGTTAAACACCTGGTTGTACGCTTGCTCTACCTGTACGCATTTTGCTATAGGAATAGCCACATCATCTATGTAGCTGAATGCACGGGTCTGCGTGCCATCCCCAAAAATGGTCAGCTGCTTACCCTGCATGATCTGGTTCATAAATATTCCTATTACATTGCGGTATTTATCCCCAATATTCTGATTCTCTCCATACACGTTATGCGGCCTGAAGATCACATAGTTTAATCCAAACATTTCATGTGCGGCCCGTATGTCCAGCTCCACAGCGTACTTGGATACGCCATAGGGATCCTCCGGCTCAGGTGTCAGCTCTTCCGTCATAGGCAACTGACCTTTGCCATACACAGCGATAGAAGAGGTAAACACAAAACATTTTACTTTATGCTTCACTGATTCATTAATGAGGTTAATGCTTCCTATCAGGTTCGTTTCATAATTATATCTCCGGATAAAATGAGAAAGGCCCTCTGCGGCATAAGCAGCCAGGTGATATACATATTCAAACTTATGCTGTTCAAAAAGCTGAGACAGCAACGTATGATCGGTTATGCTTCCCTGTACAAAGGCTACGCCTGCAGGAATATGATCTTCAAAGCCGCCGCTTAAATCATCAAGCACCACCACATCAAATCCCATTGATGAGCAGTGGGCCGCTACATGTGACCCGATAAAGCCGGCGCCTCCTGTCACTAATACCTTTTTTTTCATTTTATATCTTTGATTTAAATAAACAGTTAGTACATTTCCCTGTCCGTATCTTACAGCTTTTGCTGCCATTTATCATACCATAGCTGAAACATCAGTACCTGCCACAGCTTCTGGTAATTCACTTTTTTTCCAGCCAGGTATGCATCCCGCAGCCTGACGATCGGGTAAGGGTCAAACAACCCTGAGGCAGAAAGGCTCTTCATGCTCACATAATAATGCAGTTGCTCCTTCAGCTCTTCTTTAAACCATACAGTG
>DAOLFO010000376.1:0-2918 GCA_035326305.1 Chitinophagaceae bacterium | reverse complement strand
TGAAATAAAATATAAAAGCGTACTTGTCTACCGGCAGCTTACCGCCAAGATAGTCCTTTGTGCCCAGCATGAGTTTTTCAAGATTTGCCGCAATGAATTTTGAAGTGGCCAGCTTCTTCGGGGAGTATACTGCCACCAGTATATCCGCATTGCCCGCACGGATGATGGTGGTATCCGGCAGCGAAAACATAATGGGTGAATCATACAGCTCATCCGCATTGGCAACACGGTATACATCTTTCGTGTCCGTGGCGCTCACTGCTTTCAGGCCGGTGGCGCCATAAAAGCCATTGGGCTTGGTAAAATTCAGTTCAAACGGTGTTTTCTTCATACCATCCAGGTAGCCGAATAAGCCCGGTGTATTAATCACAAAATTTTTTCCCGCTTCAAAGTTGGTACCGGCCATCGGGTATACTTTATTATCTATCGTGGCATCCCAGGTGTCTTCCGCTTCATAAGTAATCTTATGCAGGGCGGCCGCATTTTTTATTACCCAGGCATTGTTCCCTTTTTTACTCACCGGCAAAGCCTTCCCGTTTTTATCTGTTGCCTTCAGGTTATTGATATACTTCCCGTAGTTGCTGTTCATATATGTGCCAGGCACTATTTTGGGAAAATAGAAAGTAATTTCTTTCTCTTTTACAGTTGGTGTGAGCAGGCTTACCTGCAGCCGGTCGTTATCTGCGCGGGTCAGGTCTACTTCATAGCGATAGCTGCCCTGTGCCTGCAGGCCGCCGGCGGCTACGGTGAGCACCAGGGTAAAAAGCATTACTTGTTTTCTGCAATTCATATCTTATAAACATTAATGAAGCCACAAAGAAAAGGCTTTGGCCGCTGAATCTCCTGCCGCTCCTCCTTTTTTAAGAAATGGATAAGGCCGGGCACAGGGTTGCTTTGTTGTGTTAAAAACTTATTTTGCAATATGCTGCGTTATTGTTTTGTTTTTGGCATTTGCCTGCTGCACTTCCATCTTGCCGCCAGGCAAACCTTCCGGGTGCTTGGCCTGTATACGGGTCAGCATGACAGGGCTCATATCAGTTTTGTGCAGGAAGCCAATGAATGGCTGGCAAAGATGGCCGTTGAAAATAATTTTATTTATACACCAAGCACAGACTGGGATATGCTGAACACGGATACGCTGCGGCAATATGCCCTTGTGCTTTTTTTAGATACACGCCCCGAACAAGAACCGCAGCGTCAGGCTTTTGAGGCATATATGAAAAATGGCGGCGCCTGGATGGGCTTTCACTTTGCTGCATTTGCGCTCACCCCTTCTTCATACCCGCAAAACTGGGACTGGTACCACAATGAGTTCCTGGGCAGCGGGCAATATAAAAGCAATACCTGGCGGCCTACTGCCGCTTTTGTTAAAGCTTCAGCCGAAGCGCATCCCGTCACTGCCGGGCTACCCCATCGCTGGCAGACTGCGCCCAACGAATGGTACCGCTGGGAAAAAGACCTGCGGCTAAACCCGGACATACATATCATTTACGCCATTGACTCATCCAGTTTTCCGCTGGGCACTGGCCCTAAAGCGCATGAAATATGGCATAGCGGCTACTATCCTGTGATATGGGCAAACAGGCATTACCGTATGATTTATTGCAACATGGGGCATAATGATATAGATTATGAAGGCGGTACCGGCAAAGAGCTTTCGCTTACCTTCAGCAATAAGACCCAGGGCCGGTTTGTGCTCAATGCTATTTTATGGCTTGCAGGCCGTCCCAAATATATTCACCCATCACCCGGCGATTGACTCCATCCATTGCATGACGGTTACTCCCTCACCACCACTGCAGGGATTATCTTCCTCACCCCGGAAATAGCGGCATACTTTTTCAATCATTGGTTGCTGCACATGCAGCAGCGGCTCAAAGTTTATCAGCTCATTTCCCTGCGCTGTTGTAAGCTCAACCGGCAACTGCTCAAAAAAGCTAAACCGTATGCGCCCTTTTGTGCCGGTAATTTCGCAGGTATCTGTTTCCGCTCCGGCTTCTAAGCTGAAGCACCACTGCCCTGTAAATAAAATATTCTTTTCAAACAAAATGGTACCCGCCACCATATCGGCTGCCGTATAAGCGCCGGCCTGGTTTACTGCTATGCCATTTACTTTTTTGGCTTCGCCAAAATAATAATACAGGATATCAAGCTGGTGCGGGGCAAGGTCATGAAACAATCCTCCTCCTGATACGGCAGCATTTACCCGCCAGGCTGTTTTAGGAATGACCAGCTCATCCGGCTTCAATACATTTTTATATAAAGAAAGCTGTACTGTACGAACGGTACCGATGGCATTGGCCTCAAGCAGGTTTTTTATATGCTGAAACAGGGGCTGTGCCCGGCGGTAATGGGCCACTGCCAGCTTTACGTTATGTTTCGTTGCCACCTGCTGCATCACCGCTGCTTCGGCTGCATTCATGGCCATTGGCTTTTCCACGTACACCGGCTTACCGGCCTCCAGTGCGGCGATGGTATATGCTGCATGAGAAGAAGGCGGCGTGGCGATATATACAGCATTTACCTGCGGGTCATGAATCAGTGCAAAGGCATCTGTATGGCACACCGGCACATGGTGCCTCCGGGCATAATCTTTCAGCTTCTCTTCATCCCGCCGCATCACTGCCACCAGTGAGGAATGAGGCACTTTGTTAAAAGCAGGGCCGCTTTTTACCTCTGTCACATCCCCGCAGCCGATAATGCCCCAGTTGAGCTTATCCATTTTTTGTGGTAAAAATAATAGTCCTTCGCTTATCAGCTATATAAAAAAAGCCGGACCCGCTTACCCGGAGCCTGTCCGGCTGTAGGATTCCGCTTTAATAACCTTCATCCGCTCATTAAAATAAAAAGTAAACCGGTAAAGCTGGCCCTGTACCGCCTGTTCTTTTTTATCATTATCACGGGGAGAGCTAATGCGG
>DAOLFO010000375.1:0-2945 GCA_035326305.1 Chitinophagaceae bacterium | reverse complement strand
CAGGTGTATGGCAGCAGGTGGAAGTGCATCCGTCTCGCATGGCGGACGTGCCATAATGATATTAGCTGCCTGCTTTCAGTATGGCTATGGTGACCAGCAGTTGCCCGGTATGCCGCTGTACATGTTCAGCCGCATGAAAAATCAGGCCAATCACATTTGTGGGAATTTGTTTCCTGCCAATGCCCCGTGGTAATAAAATATCAGCTTCCGGTATTTGCTTTAGCTGCTCCAGGCAAAGATTGGCCTGCCGGCAAAAGCTATCCACCAACTGCTGCGGGCTTACAATAGCGGTAGCGGCGACTTCCTCTTTCAGGTATTGCAGTTGTGTTTCACTTAATGCATTTCCGGCAGCGTAAGTAAACAGCCTGTCAAGCACACCGGCCATGTGCCGCAGGTGAAAGCCGGGTGAGGCCATGCCTGCTGCCTTGCTGAAAAGTAAAGCGGCGGGAAAGCCCTGCATCATTTGCTGCACTTCTTCTGCAGCCTGCAGGATGGCATGCGCCGCCGGCTGCAGCAGCGGAGTGATGCCGGGCAGCGGCCCTCTTTGCCAGGCTTCCGGTTGTGTTGCTTCTCCCATGTGTTTTAATTTTCAAACAAACAAAAAGCGCTTTCTGTTTAGAAAAATATAACAGTAAAATACAGGAAATAGAGCTATATTTGCCCCGTCAAATTTGAGCGATACGATATCCTGTTAAGTGAGTTTTATTCTGCTACGCAATATCTGCTAATCGGTTAGTCTCCTTTACGCCTCGTTTTTCTCAAGTATTTTTTATTAATTAATTTTTACAATGAACATTTACGTTTCAAACTTAAGCTACAACGTACAGGATGAAGACTTAAGAGAATTTTTTACAGAGTATGGTGAAGTAAGCTCTGCTAAAGTGATTATGGACAAATTTACCAACCGCAGCAAAGGCTTTGGCTTTGTGGAAATGCCCGACGAAGAGGCAGCTCAAAAAGCAATTGCAGAACTGGATGGCGGTATGGTGGAAGGCCGTGCTATCAAAGTAATGGTGGCTAAACCCCGCGAAGAAAAACCAGCTGGTAACAGGCGTTCTTTCTCCGGCTCCAGCCGCTGGTAATCATTATACCAAAGAATGTAGAAAAATAAGGCCGCCCCGGTATCCGGGGCGGCTTTTTAATGCAGCTATAAAAAAGGCCCATCTTTATGATGAGCCCCTTCAGTTCTGTTAATCAAATCAGCGCCTGTTATGCCCGCTGCCGGGTAGCTGTTTTCTTTTTCGTTTTTTTCAGCGCTGTTTCAATAGCGGCGCTCAGGTTGGCATAAGTCGGCTTGCCTTCAAATTTTTCATCGTTGATAAAAAAGGCAGGTAATTGTTTTACACCACGTCCTATGCCTTCTTTCAGGTCATCCTGCACCTGCCAGCCGTATACACCATTTACCAGGTCGTCTAAAAATTTTTTGCTCTTTACACCGGCTTCCTTGCTGTGCAGCTTCAGGCTGGTGGTGCCAAGGCTGCGGCGGTTGCTGAACAGGATATTATGCATTTCCCAAAACTTTCCTTCCTGGGCGGCCGCTACAGCGGCTTCACCTGCTTTCATGCTGCGCTGGTGTACCAGGGTAAGCGGGAAATGGCGGAAATTGAATCGGATTTTGCCTTCATAATCCTCCAGCAACTGTTTTACCACTTCATTTGCCTTTGCACATTCTTCACTCTCATACTCTCCAAACTCCATCAGCGTTACCAGTGCATCTTTTGCACCTACAAAAATATCTTTGGGTTCAATGATCTCTTCGATCTCTTTTTTAAATGCCATTTTAATTCGCTCCTTTTTATTACCTGCCGGTTGGTTCAGCCTCCGGCGGGGATTCGTCTATATAACAATAATCGGGCTATTTGGTTGACAGCGCCTGTCTTCTCTTTTAGCTCCTCCGGTACCTGCCGGGCGGCTGAAGGTAATATATTTTGCTGCTGGCAGGCTAAGGAAAAAGCTAATTTTGTTAACAACTAATTTACGACTGACAATCAGTCTATTATCAGTCCGTGCTTTTACGCTGATGTAATAATCCGCATAAAAATTTGCTGTCCGGCAGTGCTTCCGGCACCGGGAAAATTATTTTTTACGCTGGATAGCAAACGTTTTCATTTATTAACCAATTGATTATTAGTAAAATAAAATTATACCTCTGCCATTTGGCATGCGGAAAACGGCAGTAATATGGTTTTTACCCGCCACAATGGCATGGTATATTTGTACCAGCAATTACAAATGCTGCCCCGGCAAGCTGCAAAAGCCGGGATGATTACCGATCACTTGCCGCACTTAACTTTTTGCCCCGCCATAGGTTTTCCCGGTTGCCGCCATACAAGAGCGTAGTAATTTATTTAATTAACCCTAAAAAGTAACGTCATGAAAAATCTGATCAACAACTACCGCACTGCTGCATTCCTGATGGCCGTATTGTTTACTGTATCTTTTACAGCACCTGCTTTTGCTATTGATGACAAAAACAAGCCCGGCCTGCAACTGCAGCATATCGGCAACATTAAAGAGCAGCCGGTTTTCCAGCTTTCTTTTAACGGGGCTGAGAACCAGGAGTTTTCTGTAGTGGTGCTTGATAATGAGAACACCGTATTGTACAAAGACATTTTAAAGGGCAGCAATTTTGTAAAAAAATTCCTGCTCAACACGGAAGAGTTGGGCAATGCCAATGTACGTTTTGAAATCACCAACAAGAAAACCGGCAAGACCACCACTTACGATATTGACAGGAATACCCGCTATGTGCAGGACCTGGTGGTAAACAGGCGGAACTAAGGAATAAAGATTTTATCCCTGAAAAAGAACCCCGGCCTGAGCCGGGGTTCTTTGTTTATTATGTTACTGTATTAGTTATTTGCAATTTTATCCCGCTCTATCATTTTTTCCATACCGGCACGGGTAATGCGGATTACCAGGGTGTTTTGCTGCTCGGTGGTGAT
>DAOLFO010000043.1:0-15077 GCA_035326305.1 Chitinophagaceae bacterium | reverse complement strand
CCAATACTGGGGGGGGCTATCATGGTGCCGCCTTCTATCAGTTATCCGCGGGTAGGGGGGCCCCGCTCCATTACCCGCCGCTGGAATGATGTGACGGATACGCTGGAAACCCTTTATGAGAAAGGCTTGTATACAGACCACCAGGCTTCATTGGGCCTTAGCTTCAGTACCAACCTGTTTGGCACCTACCGGTTTAAAAACTCAAGGCTGGTGGCACTGCGCCATGTGGTGCGCCCGTCTGTGAGCATCAACTATAAGCCGGATCTTTCCCGGAAATATTTTTATACCACGCAGATTGATACCAGCGGGAATGTTCAGCGTTTTTCCAAAATACAGGGCAGCGGAACGCTCTTCAGCGGGTATAGCGAAGGGCAAAACGGTGGCCTCTCATTCCAACTGGACAATAACCTTGAAATGAAAGTGCGGAACAGGAAAGACTCAACCGGGGAGAACCCGTACCGGAAAATCAGGCTGATTGATGGCTTTGGTGTGAATACCAGCTACAACTTCCTGGCAGATTCGCTGAAGCTGGCTCCTTTTAACTTTTACTTCCGCAGTAATCTTTTTGAAAAAATAAATCTTAATGCTTCTGCTGTTCTCAGTCCTTATCAGAACGATACATTAGGCCGGCCTGTCAACCGCTATGCCTGGAAAGACGGAAGCCTGGGCCGCATCACAACAGCGAGCATCTCCCTGTCCACTAATTTTCAGAGCAAACCGAGGGATGAACAAAAAGACCAGCAAAAGCAGGAGGCATGGGAAAAGCAAATGAGTGATCCCACCCTGGCGGCAGAGCGTCAGCGTATGCTGGACTATATGCAGCAAAACCCCGCAGAGTTTGTGGATTTTAATATTCCCTGGCAGCTTAGCTTTTCCTATTCACTCAATTATTATTCACAGTTTAATATAGACAGCCTCCGGTTCCAAAGCAAAATCACTTCCAACCTCAGCTTCAACGGCAGCTTCAGCCTTACCCCTAAATGGAAGCTGACGGCTAACGGGTATTATAATATTGATGCAGCAGAGCTCACCCAGCTTACCTTCTCTATTTCCAGGGAAATGCATTGCTGGCAAATGTCTATTAATGTCACACCGGTGGGTATTTACCGCTACTTTAATATTTCCATCAGCCCCAAATCAGGATTGCTGCAGGATTTGCGTATCAACCGTACCCGGTCGTTCTTTACCGGTTATTGATAGTGGGGGCGTGGCGGGTGTAGTAATCGCTCATAATCGAAAATACTTTATCCCGCAGGCCGGCGGCCGTCAGCCCGTCCGGTAATACCGGGGGCAAAAAATGCATGTGCAGCTTTTGGGGCAGAAAGTAAAACGGTTTTGAAGCCGGCAGCGCTTTGCGGGTATTAAAAATAAGCGCCGGGATAACAGGCGTACCGGTATCAGCAGAAAGTTTAAAAGCGCCATCATAAAACTTTTTCAGCGGCTCCTCACTGCGGTTGCGGGTGCCTTCGGGATAAATGCACATATGCACGCCCAGCCGCAGCACGGCTTTCATATCCTCAAAGCTCTGGCGGCGGCTGGCTTCACTTTTTCGATCTACAAGCACAGAGCCCTTGCTGTAGTACCAGCCGAAGAGCGGCACCCTGGCAAAGGATGTTTTAGCAATCGTTTTATTAGGTCCGGGGATGTAGGGAGAAGAAAGCGGGATATCAAGCAGGGAGTTGTGATTGCAGGTAACAATATAGCCTGTCCCTTTGTTAAAATGTTCCTTACCTTTTACAGACAGCGGGCAGCCTACCAGGCGCAGCCATACATTCATCCATACCCTTGATGTAAAATAAAAGTACCGGCTGCTGCGCGGCTCCGGCAGCAGGTAAGCGATCATGGAAGGAAGAAAAATAATGAGGAAGGTAATGATAAACGTGAGCATGCCCCACAGGGCCCATACCCGTCCGAATATTTCTTTTATCCACTTCATGGTTGCAATAATTGCTGACCGGCAAATATAGTGGTTCGCAGCACAGGCCATTCTTCTTTCAGCACGCTGTAATAAACAGAGCTGCGCCGCCGGTTGTTCCACATTTGCATGTGGCTGCGTAAGACACCTTCCTCTTTTCCGCCAACATGCTGCAGCCCTTTACGGGCACGTATGTTGAGCACATCGGTTTTAAATTCAATGCGCTCAAAATGCAATTGCTCAAAGGCATAGCACATCATGGCAAATTTGGCCTCCCGGTTGATGCCGGTACTGCGCCATTGCCTGCCGAGCCAGCTCCAGCCTATTTCAGCTCTTTTGTCATATACAGATATATTTCCCAGGCTGCTGCTGCCGGTAATATGGCCCGAGGCTTTATCTATAATTGTGAAGGGCCTTCTTATATTTTTTTGTTTTTCTTCTCCGGCTATATCCATCCATCGCTGCAATTGCGCAGCATCGGCCAGGTTGAGTGAAAAATATTCCCACATGCTTTCGTCTTCTTGTGCCAACTGCAGGAAAGCCGGCTGATCAGATGGCTGCAAGGGACGCAGAATGACACGCTTCGTTTCAAGTGCAAGGCCGGATGATATAGGAAAACTGGCGGGCATCAGTAGTATTTTCTTAATTGTACAATGATAACTTAAAGCTGCCAGTCAATAGGATCCATACCATTGCTGACAAGGTATTGATTGGTTTTGGAAAAATGCCGACAGCCAAAAAAGCCACCATGCGCTGAAAGGGGCGATGGATGCACAGAGCGCAGGATAAGATGTTTTGATTCATCAATCAGCACCCTTTTTTCCTGGGCAAATTTACCCCAGAGCAGAAAAACCACCTGCTGTTTTTTATCAGAGATCGTTTTGATGACGGTATCGGTAAATGCAGCCCAGCCTATTTTGGCATGGCTCATGGGCTCTGCTGCCCTCACGGTAAGTGATGCGTTGAGCAGGAATACGCCCTGCTCTGCCCACCGGGTAAGGTTACCATGATTAGGGATGGTCATGCCCAAATCGTCGTGCAACTCTTTAAAGATATTAATCAGCGAGGGTGGGGGAGGTACGCCCTGCTGTACTGAAAAGCAAAGCCCGTGTGCCTGCCCGGCGCCATGGTAGGGATCCTGGCCGAGTATGACTACTTTCACTTTTTCCAGCGGCGTGGTATTAAAGGCATTGAAGATAAGGCTGCCCGGCGGGTAAATGGTTTTGCCCTGTGCTTTTTCTGTTTTGAGGTGCAGCACCAGGTTATGAAAATAAGGTTTGGAAAATTCTTCCTGCAGGGCGGCTTTCCAGCTTTCTTCCATTTTTACGTCCATATGCTCAGGTTGGGGAGTGAAGTTTAAGGTTTAAAGTTAGAGGTTTAAAGTTCGTTTTGAAATGTACGATTTTGCAATCTTAAACCTCTAACTTTAAACCTTAAACCTTTTAAACTTCTTGAACCTTTTGAGCTTCCTCAGCCTCCCTACACTTTATAGCTCACCCCCTCCCTGGCTATTTCTGTATTAGGGAAAACTGATCTTGCTTCTGTTTCAAATTCATCCAGCGTATCATACCTGCTGCTGAAATGCCCGATGAGCAATTTTTTTACGCCGGCTTTTTGGGCAATGGTAGCCGCCTGCCGGGTAGTGGAGTGAAACCGCTCTTCAGCCCGATCCCGTAAGCTATCGGGATAAGTGGTTTCATGATAGATCATATCGGCGCCGGCTATGTACGGGATCATCGCTTCATTATAGCGGGTGTCTGCACAAAAGGCATATACCTTTCCTTTCGGTGCTGCTGTGGTCAGCCATTCATTTTTGATGACCTGGCCCGAAGAGCTGATAAAGTCCTCTCCGTTTCGTATAGCTTCGTAGGCATGCAGCGGGATATTGTTTTCCTTCATGCTTTCTATGATCAGCTTGCGGGGCTTCTTTTTTTCCCGAAAAATAAATCCATAACATTCGATGCGGTGCTGGGTGGGGAAGCAGCTTATCTCGATTCGGTCATTATCCACCAGTACACCGGGGCCGGAAATAGAGTGCAGGTGCAGGGGATAGCACATACGGGTGTCAGCTACTTTTAGCTGCAGGCTGATGATCTCATTCAGCGGCGCCGGCCCGTATATGTGCAGCTCCTGCTGGTGACTGAGCAGGCTGAAAGAATTGATAAGCCCGATGAGCCCGAAATAATGATCGCCGTGCAGATGCGAAATAAATATATGGGAGATACGGCTGCGGCGGATCTTGTAGTTGATCATTTGTATCTGCGTGCCTTCGCCGCAGTCCACCAGGAAGTTTTGCCCGTCCAGGGTCACTACCTGGCTGGTAGGGTGCCTGTCAAAAGCAGGTACGGCCGAGTTGTTTCCTAAGATGGTGACAGCTAGCATAGATTAAAAATACGGGGAAAAGCTGTAAAGCGTATTTGTTTATCACCAAGACCTGTACCGGCATTGGTAAGCTGCATGAAAGAAAAGAAAGATTAGGAAAAATGCTGCAAAACAGCCCGGAACTGGTGCAGGTAGGCTTTGCCAAACAGGTTGATGTGCACCAGCAGCGGGTACAGGCTGGCTACCTGCCAGTGCTCCCGGCAGTTTCCGGCAAGCGGATAGTGGTAATGGTATACCTGGTAAAATAACGGGTCAAAGCCTCCGAAAAGAGCGGTCATGGCCAGGTCCATATAGCGGTGGCCATAATATATGGCCGGGTCTATCCATACCGGGTTGCTTTGTTCATTACAAAGCAGGTTGCCTGCCCAGAAGTCGCCATGAAGCAGTGAGGGAGGTTCATCAGGAAAATAATCAGGCAGGCGCTTCAGCAGCAGGCTGAGCAGGGCAATATCCTGTTTATGTAGCAACTGATGTTTTTCGGCCATAGCTATTTGAGGCAGCAGGCGGTACCGGGTAAAAAAATCCACCCACTGGCTATGCCGGGTATTGACCTGCGGCAGCGGGCCGATATAATTATCTTCATCCAGGCCAAACCCGGCCCGGGTATGCCGGTGGAGTGCGGCCAGTTGCAGTGCGGCTTTTTCCCAAAAGCCGCTTGTTTTTTCGCCAGATATTACCCGCTCCATAATGATAAACTGGTAGCCAGCGGCTATGCCGGTCTGCACACCGGCCGGTATATTCATCCCGGCCCGGTGCAGGAGAGCAAGTCCCTTCTCTTCTTTTTCAAAAAAGGGATGACCTGCCTCCTGTATTTTTACAAAATACCCGTTGTGCCGGCCGGCAGATAAAAACCAATGATTGGCTGCTGCGGGTTGCCAGTGCCATCCGGGTGCAGCGGGCAGCAGGTTAGTAACCGCGTTTTTTACACCAGGCGGTAACATGTGCTGAACAATACGGGGTTGTATTTGTATTGTATCCTTATCATGGCTCATCACCGTTGAGGAGTTCCCTTTCTATTTCTTCCATTTGTACAATATCCCAGGCCTCACTTTCGGTAGGCGTTACGTTCATGAGCTCCAGCAGTTCCTGCTTGTCCAGCATTTCTTCCACCTGCTTTTGCAGGCCGCAAATCACAAAGGAGGCATTGTGCTCATAAAACTGCTGCTGAAGCTCCGCCAGCTTTTCCGCAGCAGCAATATCCATGGTTTGAATGTCTGTTAATATCAGCACAATGTTTTTAACGTCATTTTGCAGGTAAGGGAGCAAACTCTCCGCCAGTTCGTCTGTCAATGTAGCAGAAAGAGAGTCGCCTGGCAGCGTGATGGCATGAAATCTTTCTTTGGTATCTGTTTTGAGCTCCATTCGCTGAAGTTTTTGTTGTGTGTCGGGCAAAGTCAAAAAAACAGGCCGCTTCAACAACTTAAATTATCAACATTTCGTTCATAAGTAGCCGGGAACAAGAACCAGATTTATTTGTTAATATTGTATCACAACCAATTATCTAAAAATGGATAATAATTTTTCAGCCCAGGTAAAGGAGATCATTTCGTTCAGCAGGGAGGAGGCGTTAAGACTGGGAAATGATTTTATCGGAACCGAACATTTGCTTCTCGGCCTGATCCGGGAGGGAGATAACACAGCGGTGCGTATACTGAAAAGCTTTAACGTAGACCTGTACGAGCTCCGCAAGGAAATCGAACTGGCCGTAAAAGATAAAACAGGTAAAAACATTGCCAACATCAACAGCCTGCCGCTGACCAAACAGGCAGAAAAAGTAATCAGGGTAACAGTGCTGGAAGCCAAAGCGCTCAAAAGCACTACCGTGGAAACCGAGCACCTGATGCTTTCTATTTTAAAAAATAAAGAAAATATCGCTACGCAAATCTTAAACCAGTTTGATGTGGACTATGATCTTTTCCGCCAGGAATTAGGCATTGTAAAGTCCGGTGATTCCTCTACCCGTGCGGAGTATACAGATGAAAATGATGATGATTTTGATGACGAGAAAAAATATTCCCAGCAAAAAGGATCCAAGCAGGGAGCCGCCAGCAAAAGCAAAACGCCGGTGCTGGACAATTTTGGAAGGGACATCACCCGCCTGGCTGAAATGGGCACGCTTGATCCTATTGTGGGCCGGGAGTCGGAAATAGAAAGGGTATCGCAAATCCTTTCCCGCCGGAAAAAGAATAACCCGATCCTGATCGGGGAGCCGGGTGTGGGAAAGACGGCGATAGTGGAAGGGCTGGCACTCCGTATCGTGCAGCGCAAGGTATCCAGGGTGCTGTTTGATAAAAGGGTAATATCTCTTGACCTGGCTGCGCTGGTGGCAGGTACTAAATACCGTGGCCAGTTTGAAGAGCGGATGAAAGCTATTATGAACGAGCTGGAGAAAAACAGGGATGTTATTCTCTTTATTGATGAGCTGCATACCATTGTGGGTGCAGGCGGCGCCAGCGGCTCACTGGATGCAAGCAATATCTTCAAGCCGGCGCTGGCCCGCGGCGAGCTTCAGTGTATCGGCGCTTCCACGCTGGATGAATACCGGATGTATATCGAAAAAGATGGCGCCCTTGACCGCCGCTTTCAGAAAGTGGTGGTAGACCCGCCAAGCGTGGAAGAAACTATCCAGATACTGAATAATATTAAGTCTAAATACGAGGACTATCACAATGTGGTATATGATACGGAAGCGATTGAGGCCTGCGTAAAGCTGAGCGACCGCTATATTACCGACCGCCTGCTGCCCGATAAGGCGATAGATGTGATGGACGAGGTGGGTGCCCGTGTGCACCTGAAAAATATCAATGTGCCGCAGAACATTGTAGACCTGGAGAAGAAAATAGAGGAAGTGAAGAATGAAAAAAATAAGGTGGTAAAAAGCCAGAAGTTTGAAGAAGCCGCTTCGCTGCGTGATACAGAGAAAAGGCTGGCAGAAGACCTGGAAAAAGCGAAGGCAGACTGGGAAGAGGAAAGCAAACATAAGCGCTACCCGATAGACGAAGAAGCCATTGCCGAAGTGGTGAGCATGATGACCGGCATACCCGTGAAGCGGATGGTACAGGCGGAGACAGAAAAGCTGCGTAAGATGACCGACGATATGAAGGGCATGGTGATAGGGCAGGATGATGCGATTGCCAAAGTGGTGAAAGCCATACAGCGTAACAGGGTGGGGCTGAAAGACCCGAAAAAACCGATAGGCACTTTTATATTCCTTGGCCCTACCGGTGTGGGTAAAACAGAGCTGGCCCGTGCGCTTGCCCGCCAGATGTTTGACTCTGAAGATGCGCTCGTCCGCATTGATATGAGTGAGTACATGGAGAAATTTACAGTAAGCCGCCTGATAGGTGCGCCTCCCGGCTACGTGGGGTATGAGGAAGGCGGGCAACTGACTGAGCGGGTACGCCGCAAACCCTACAGTGTTATCCTGCTGGATGAAATTGAAAAAGCGCACCCGGATATTTATAATATCCTGCTGCAGGTACTTGATGACGGACAGCTTACTGATGGCCTGGGGCGTAAGGTGGATTTCAAGAATACGCTTATCATCATGACATCCAATATAGGTGTGCGCCAGTTGAAAGATTTCGGGGCGGGTGTGGGCTTTACCACTGCCGCCAAAATGGAGCATGAAGATGAGGCCAACAAAGCAGTGATAGAAAAAGCGCTGAAGCGTACTTTTTCACCGGAGTTTTTAAACAGGATTGATGATGTGGTCATCTTCAACAGCCTTAGTAAGGAGAATATTTTCAGCATCATTGATATCCTGATGAAAGGAGTGACCAAGCGGCTGGCTAACCTCGGCTTCTCCCTGACACTTACCGAAGAAGCAAAATCATTCCTGGCTGACAAGGGGTATGACTCACAGTTTGGCGCAAGGCCGCTGCACCGGGCCATACAGAAATACCTGGAAGATCCGCTGGCAGAGCAGATATTGAATATGGAAGTAAAAGCCGGAGATGTGCTGGAGGCCGACCTGGATAAGGAGAATAACAAACTGGTTTTTAATTTTAAAAAAACAGAGCCGAAAGCAAAAGAACCTAAAACATAGCATAAGTAATACCATTTAAAAATTTCAGGAGCGCTATATACGGCGCTCCTTTTTTATTTTTGCAGTGTACCGGGTATACCCGGTGAATAATTAATTAAATGGCAAAGAAAATAATCATAACTATAGATGGATGGTCCAGTTGCGGCAAGAGCACCCTGGCCAAACAATTAGCAAAGAAGCTGGGCTATGTATATGTGGACAGCGGGGCCATGTACAGGGCTATTACACTTCATTTTTTACGCAACCATGTGGACTGGACATCGGGGAAAGAAGTGAAATCGGCTCTGCAGGAAATACAGCTCGATTTTCATTTCAATGCTGCATCAGAAAACAGCGAAATATACCTGAACGGGGAAAATGTGGAATATGTGATACGTGACCTGGTAGTGGCCGAAAAAGTAAGTGAAATAGCAGCGATAAAGGAAGTGCGGGAGTTTGCAGTAGCACAGCAGCAGAAGCTGGGTGCCAAAAAAGGCATCGTCATGGACGGGCGTGATATTGGCACTGTCGTTTTTCCCAAAGCAGAATTAAAGATATTTATGACTGCCGATAATGCGGTAAGAGTAGAAAGGCGCTTTAAGGAACTGTATGAGAAGAACCCTAATATCACTATTGAAGAAGTAAAGAATAACCTCGAAATGAGGGATTATATAGATTCACACCGTGAAGTGAGCCCGCTCCGCCAGGCGGATGATGCTATTGTATTAGATAATACGCATATCACCCCGGAACAGCAATTGCAAAAAGCGCTTGGCTGGGCTAATGAAAAGATTAGTCCCTGACGTGTTGAGTTGTGGATTAGTAGATAAACATCAGTGCTGAACAGGCCATTCTTAGTTAAAAGGGTTTATTCAATTGACGCTACTTATATTGGCAAAGCGCTGTCAGGCCCAACTGAACTTAGCATCTCTTGTCAATTGTTCTTTGTTTATAGCAAGCTCATTAATAAAACAATCTTTTATTATATCTAAAATCTCATTCCTGTTAACGGTTAATTTAGTACTCCTCATAGCAATATAGTGTTCGGTTGTAGCTTTCACCGTCAATTCTTTAACGGTTTCAATTGCT
The DNA here is from genome assembly GCA_035326305.1 of Chitinophagaceae bacterium. Classification (GTDB taxonomy): domain Bacteria; phylum Bacteroidota; class Bacteroidia; order Chitinophagales; family Chitinophagaceae; genus DAOLFO01. Next base: position 5,664 of record DAOLFO010000043.1, on the reverse strand, counting down.
AGGTCTTTCCCCAGCTTATCAGCGATATTAAGCGCAATAGTAAAGAATGCAATTCCTGTAACTGCTATTTTCCAATCAAAGAAAAATGCAATAAAGGAGGCCAGCAGTCCGCCTACAAGCACCAATGATAACCACCCCGGGTAGGTTAGAAATTTTAAGTTTACTCCCAACTGTTTTTGAAATAATTTGACTTGCCGCCGGCGACTGTGCCTGGGAAAAAGACTAACAAGCCTGGTGTCAGGAGTGATTAGCTTTTTATCAATTTGTTGCGTATTGCTGATGGCGGTCCGGATCTTATAAAATGCCTGTTGCCGGGTACAATCTTCCTTACTGTCATACCTGATATAACTCTCAATAACATCACACAGGTCACCGAAGGTTTTAATATCAGTGAAGGCGTCCTTTTCAAATTTGATTGCAAATGATTTTTCAAGCCGGATAACAATGTCGAAAACATCTTCATCTTCGTCAAGTTTTATATCATCGGGGATTACCATGTTAGAGTATTATATGTATACTAATATACGAAACTCTGTCTAACGGAGCCTTTTAGTGACTCTTTCAGAAAACTCAAAATCGCACACAAAAAATAAAAGGGTATCTCGTTTTATTGAGATACCCTCTTCAGTTTTTATTTGTTTATTGAGATTTGCTATTTACTTACCCCTTACCGTGCATAGCTCCTCAGCATCCATGCCATTTTCTCATGTTCTTTCATCAGACCTGTGATAAAGTCGGCGCTGCCGGCATCCTTATATTTCTTATCAAATTCATCAATCTGTTTACGCAGGCGCTGGATGATGGTTTCATGGTCAGATACGAGGTTGGCAATCTGCTCAGCCTGTTTGGTCGGCGCTGCCGGCTCTTCGAGTGAGGAAAGTTTGAGAAGCTCCTTCAGACGACCTTCAGCAAAATGACCAATGGTACGGATGCGCTCCGCAATATCATCAATAATAGAAGCCAACTGGTTGTATTGCGCTTCATAGAGTTTGTGAAACTCCATAAAGCTGGGCCCTTCCACGCTCCAGTGATAGTTTCTTGTTTTGTTGTACAACACATGCTCATCAGCCAGCAGCTTATTCAATTCAAGCGCTACTGCCTGCCTGTTTTTTTCGGAGATACCAATATTGACTTTCATATGCTCTTTTTTTGAAAATGAAGGAATATTTTATCAGTCCAAAAGTGATGCCAGCTCCAGCAGGCCTGTCTTTTTGTACGTATCCTTCCCGGCGTTGAAGCAGTTGCTGAACTCTTCCAGCAATCTTTTTATTACCATCTTATTAGTGGCAGGTCTGAAATAAGCCGGCGCTGGCTCCGTAGCAATACGTTTGAAATAATTCTCTACGTCATGGTGTGTAAAAGCCTGCCCCGAAGAGGGGTCTATAAAAAAGCCGATCTGGTTAAACGGATCATCCAGGTTTTCGGCAGAGTAGCCGGGCTTAAAGTAAGCGATGATAAACTGGCGGGGTATGTGGATGGCCCTTACAGGAATGTCGAGCACTTCGCAGAGCAGCAGGTACAGGATGCCGACAGCGGCCTGGTTGCCCCTTTTTGTTTCAATCAGCTTGCTGAGCAGAAAGTCATTGGGCTCCTGGTAGCTGATTTCACTTCCTTTAATGCCATAGTAGCTGTAGAGGATGCTCGTAACGATGCTGATTTGTTCCAGGGGTGTAAGGTAGTTATTCAGCTCCAGCCATATATTGCGCCGTATCTTTTCTATTTCAAGCAAAACTGGTGAAGAGGCAAGCTCCGGGTATTGAAATTTGCTCACAAGCAGGCTGCCCACTGTCAGGTCGTGATGGCCGGCCAGGTTCCATTCCCGTATATCTTCTGCCAGATCACGGAAGTGGAGGCGGTGGATCAGCATTTCAATACGCTCCTGCACCTGCTGGTCAGGTGATGTTTCCCAGAGATGCTCCAGGTTGGGTATAACCGGTTTGCCGTAGCCAACAATTTTTTCCGATACAGCATGAAATACTTCCTGGTCAGGATCATCTATGAGATGGAGCAATGCTGTTAATTCGTTGTTCTTTTCCATGCCTGTTTGTGCACACAAGTTCACCCGCTATTACGAAAAGAAGCGATTAAACTTTTCCACATTTGGGGACATTGTTATCCTTTTCCGTTCAGGGAAATGAATAATGCTGCTGCATATAGGTAATGACGGGCAATGTATGACCCGAAAAATCGAAGAAGCAATTATTTTCCCAGCTCGATCCAATGCCCCAGCCATCATTTAAGGAAGAAGTGATCCAGGCCGGCTCCCAGTACATCACACCGCTGCCGCCGCCATTGATGATGGCCTGCACCAGGTCTTTCATATAACTGAGTTGTCCCTGTGGTGAGCAGGGATAACCTGCCAGTGTATCTGTGGCAGAAATGATATTGCCATAACCATCTGCATTTTCTCCTGTCCAGGGATAGGCTGTTTCCACTACCATTACCTGCTTGCCGGTAAATTGTTTCAGTGATTTAATATTGCTGGTCACATCCTGCATGGCAGGCATTTCTGACCACTTTACGTAATGGGAAAGCCCCAGGATATCATAATCAGTTACCTGGTATTCTTTCAGCCGCTGTACCCAGGGGGCGGCATCCTGCAGTTGTGCCACATGCAGGATGATCTTAGGCTTTATTGCAGAGCCGGTGGCAAAATCCCTTACGGCTTTTATACCACTGTTGAGCAGTGCTGCAAAGTTGGGCCAGCCCTGCGGAACATCGGTTTTTCCATCGGGCCACAGCATGCCGTTGTTGTTTTCATTGCCTATCTGCACCATTTCAGGAACCAGGTTTTTGCTTTGCAGGTATTGCAGCACCCGGAGCGTATACTGGTACACAGAATCTTTTAATACATCAAAGCCCAGGCTGGCCCATGCAGCAGGCTTTTCCTGGTGGTGCGGATCGGCCCATCGGTCGGAATAATGTATGTCAAGATTTACAGCCATACCGGCCTGCCTGGCACGGCGTATTGTTTTTTCGGCACTGTAAAGATCGGAATAGTATGTGCCGCTGTTAAGACCGGCCACCCATGCAGGAGTATGCCATAAGCGTACACGCACCGTATTAGCGCCATAAGAGCGGAAGATCTCAAATACGTCCTTTACCGTACCGGAATCTTTGTATACCCCACCGTAATCTTCCACCTGGTTTACATACGAAAGATCAGCGCCCATGGAAAACTTGTCCCAGGCATAGCGGGCGGGCCCCTCTATTTTGTCGGCATCTTTGCGGTGGCAGGCTGCCAGCAGGAGAAGGGAGGTGCCCAACAGTATAAGTGTATTATTTTTCTTCATACAAACAGGTTATTAAGATATATTTTTTTGCGCCAGCACCATCCAGTCCCAGGGCCCGGGCTGCTGCAGCCATACGGGCGGCTTTTTAAATTCAGTATCCCACGCGTATTCAATTTTTTTTCTTTTGATGACCTGCAGGCCATAGCGGGGCAGCAGGATATCCAGCTCTTCGCCAAGAAAATGTTTGGTGAGCACATTATCAATTTCTGCATGTCCTTTTTGCAGCTCCTGGTAACGTAGCGCTGCTTCTTTGTCTTCTGTTGTCTCTGAAAATAATGATTTATCAATTTGCCAGCGCTGCTGAACGGAGCGGGTGAGCATCCACGATTCCAGCGAAGGTACCGTCAGTATCAATGCTCCGCCGGGGCACAAAGTATCTGCCATATTTTTTATAAAATGCTCCTGCTTGCCGGCCGAAGCTATTAGTATAGCATTGATGCATATGGCAACATCATGAACAGGGAGATTGATAGCAGGGGATGTCATATCTGCCTGTATATACTGAATGTGCGGATAGCCGGAATTGTTTTCCCTGGCTAAGGATAGGTTATTATCCGAAATATCCACTGCTGTTACCTTCGGAAAAAGTCCGGCCAGCAAAGGCAGCCATTTGCCTACGGCACATCCAATATCAATGACGGAGCGGTACTGCTTTGCCTGTTTTTTAATTTCCTTCCGGATAATGCCTTTCCTGTCCTGCTGCAGCACATCAAATATCTCCTCATCATAGGAAGCCGCTATTTTTTCCCAGTAAGATTTATTCATGATGCTGAAAGGTAACAGATATTCTGCGGAAGGCCATGAGGCGGGAAAAGTTTTGGGAAGAGAGGTGCGGATAGAGAATGGTAAAGCTGATAAGTCAAAATCAGCAATCGTGAATCGAGAGCGGTCAATAGCCAACAGTCAGCAGACCACAGCCGGTATACTGTTCGTACATCTTACATCGTATACCATACATCTTGCAGCTAATGGCTTATTGCTAATAGCAAATCATTAAATCAGAAATCCCTAAATCAGACATCTATCGGTCAACAGCCAACGATCATCGTCCGCTGCGTCGTACATCTTACATCGTACACCGTACATCTTGCAAATCAGAAATCGTAAACCCGGTATCTGCCAGCAAAATTATTTCTTCTTCGCTGCTTTCTTTACAGCAGTCTTCTTCTTTGCTGCCGCTTTCTTTGCCGCTGCTTTTACCGGCTTGCTGAATGCGCCGGGTATTTCCGCTTCAATAAATGTTTTTACTTTATCAAGTGAAATATCTTTCAGGTCGTCAGCCGTATACTTCGTATCATCTGCTTTTCTCGGCAGCTTCACTATTTTTTTACCAAATTTGACAATGGGCCCCCATCTTGCATTTTCCACTGATATTTTTTCTTCCGGCCAGTGCTGTATGTAGCGGTTGGCCTCTTTCTCCAGCTTTGCTTCAATCAGCTCGTTCATATCCGCCTGCGTGAGCCGGTCAAAATTGTATCTCCGCGGTACATTGATAAAGATGCCATCCCATTTAATGTAGGGGCCAAAACGCCCGGTACCTTTTGTAATGGGCTTGCTATCATAATGACCAACGGGGGCATCGGCTTTTTTCTTGGCTTCGATTAATTCAATGGCCCGGTTAATATCAACGGAAGCAAGCTCGGTGCCGCGGGGAATGGAAATAAATTCATCGCCCCATTTTACATATGGCCCAAAGCGTCCTACACCTGCAGATACTTCTTTGCCTTCGTATTCACCAAATGTATCCTGTATCTTAAACAGCTCCATCGCTTCCTCAAACGTGATGGTCTCTATGCTCTGCCCGGGTTGTATTTTGGCAAACCGCGGCTTGTCCTCATCATCGGCGCTGCCTATCTGCACCATCGGGCCATAGCGGCCCATACGTGCCACCACCGGCTTGCCGCTTTCGGGGTCAGTGCCCAATTCCCGCTCGCCTTTTATCCTTTCTGCTGTTTCGATAGTTTTGTCCACATCTTTTTTAAACGGCGTATAGAAATCCTGCAGCATTTTGTTCCACTTCAGCTTCCCTTCCGCCACTTCGTCAAACTCTTCCTCGATGCGTGCCGTAAAGCCATAGTCCATGATGTCATCAAAATACTGCTTCAGGAAATCCGTTACCACCAGCCCCAGGTCAGACGGGAACAGCTTGGCTTTCTCCGCACCGGTGGTTTCCTCTTCCTGCTTTTTGGCTACGGTATCTTTTTTCAATATAAAAACACGGTACTGTCGTTGTATGCCTTCCTTATCCCTTTTTTCTACATAGCCTCTTTTTAATATGGTGGAAATAGTAGGGGCATAGGTAGACGGCCGGCCAATGCCCAGCTCTTCCAGCTTCTTCACCAGGCTGGCTTCCGTATAGCGGGCAGGTGGC